>JAHKKJ010000757.1 GCA_020027655.1 Deltaproteobacteria bacterium
TTGCCATCGGCAGCGGCCTTGTGGTGTCCCTTTTCCTCCGGAACCTGAGCGAGATCGTTTTTCAAAATGTCGATCAACTCTGTGGCATAAAGCGAAACGCGATCGTTTTGCATCGCCTCCATGTCATTAACGGAGAAAGATTCCTTAACCGCCAAAAGTTCTTTGATTCGACAAATCCGCGACGGTGGCTCAAAAAAGTGGGACAAGTAATAAGGATAAGACGCGTCCACGATGCGATTGTTGGCTGTCGCGATCACTCCCTCAGGTGGATTGTAGAGGCGCGGCAGCTCGCTGAAGGGAATGTAGCCACGCCAATCGTTGTCTTCGATCCAACCGTCTAGCGGAAGCAATGATGGAACCCGGCGTCGCAAAGGAATTTTGCCCGCCAGGCTATAACCAATGTTACCGTGGCAATCAGCATAGACATAATTCAACGTCGGAGCACTCTGATAAGCAAGACTGTCAATGAATTCGTGCCAATCGCGTGCTTGGTTCACGCCAACCAGACAGCGAAACTCCTGGCTTGGCTCGTGGGCTGTCCAACGGAGCGACAGAACTTGTGAAGAGGCTGGCCGATTGCCAAAGTCGCTAAGTACCGGCCCGTGGCGAGTTGATCGGACAATTCTTTTTATCTCTCTGCTTCTGCGTACTCCTATGACTTCTTCCCGTCTATCCATGGTGAACCAGCTGTCTCCGGCGAGGTAGCGCTCTGGGTCTAGGGGATGCGGCTTCTCCCTAAACAGTTCGACATCGTCGCAGACTGCAGCTGTTACCCCCCAAGAGATCCAACGATTATGCCCGAGTTGAACACACGGAGAGCCTGGGATTGAGGCGCCCCACACTTCGTAACCGTTAGGTTGGTTCGTCGACGTTTCGGCTTTCAAGTGCATCAGATACCAAATGGATGGAACCACCAGGCGTAAATGTGGATCATTGCATAGAATAGCGCGGCCCGTGGCCGAGCGGCTCGGGGCGATAACCCAATTATTGCTGCCGTGACCGGCGGTACTCCAATCGCTACGAGCAAAGGTGCCATTTATGAATTGCCAGATGCTTTGAGCTGAGCTCCACGCAGCTTGGGTTATTGCCGGTCCATTGTCCGGGTACAATGGACAAAGTGAGCGCAGCATTTCCTGGTGATCGCACAGCTTGGCGGCGATCGCGATCATATTCAGGCGGGTGAAAAGGGCAGTTGAAAGAAAGAATGCAAGGCCCTTTCCGATGACTAAGCTGTCTTCCGGTCGCCAAGGCTCCGGATCATAGCGGAGGAGGCGAAATTCCCAGGGCAGTCTCCTGCCACACTGTTCGATGTATCGGTTGACGCCTTGGCTATAGGCATTGAGCCATCGATACTCATATTCCGATGCAAGCTCCAGTGATGCTACGGCCGTATGCTGGATGCCGATGAGCCTCATGAAGTAATCAAAATCGGTGCTGTTTTGTCCGCGAAACTGGCTGGACAACTCTTTCCAAGGGATCGGGAAGTTGCCGAAGATTTCCGCCACGCGGCCGGAGAGGAAGCGCCGGCTCATATCCATCTGCCAGAGTCGCTCCTGGGCGTGCAAATAACCTTGAGCGAGGAATAGATCCTCCTCGTTACCGGCGTAGGCGTGGGGGATACCGTAAGCCCCCCAGCAGATTTTGACTTTGTCTCTTAGCCCAGCAAGTTGCAGGCTTCCCTGATACTTTGGGAAGGAACCTCGATCGAGGAGACGAATGAAGGGGCGAAGGAGAGCCGAAAAGACGGTTGGAATAAACGCGCTCTTCGGCGTCTCCATTAGCTACTGCAAAGACAAGTGGCGAGACCGGAATTCCTATTTTCCACGGCCTAGAGAACGGCCTTCACTGAGGGCCGCTCTTTCATCCTCTGCAGGTATTTTCCCAGCCGCGGCAGAGAGGGGTCGGGAAGGACGCCGAAGCCTTCCAGTCTTGTGAAACGAGGTAGGAGATCAGCGTCTGCCAGCGAGAAATCGCCCACCAGATAGGGCTGGTCGCCAAGCTCATCTTCAAGACGCCGCAAAAGTTTTCTGAGATCGCTCTTCGCCGCGTCGATCACTTGCTGATTCTGTTCCTTTGGGTCTTTCGTAACTTCTACGCGCAGCTTTTGATACGGTCCATCGAGGTGAGCCAGTCCGTAGTCGGTCAAGATGCGGGCCTTGGCCCGTTTCCCGAGATCCGCCGGCATCAAGGGAGGATTGGGATATTTTTCGTTCAGGTACTCGTTGATAATGCAGGATTCGTAGAGAACCGTCCCGTCATCGACGAGCACTGGAACTTTTCCGTCCGGATTGAGCTTGAGGTACTCAGGTGTTTTTTGTTCCTGCTTCCTCAGGTCAATGGGCACAATTTCGTAGGGTAGATTTTTTTCCGCCAGGACGACCTTTACGCGCTGGCAATTGGGCGAGGACTTGAAGTCATAGAGCTTGATCATTGTTCGTCTCCTTTCTGAATTGATAGCGAAATGCGGCAATTGCTCACCAGGAATCTTATACTAAGATTCACAACAAAGGAAAAGTGCTTTGTGCGTTGCTACAACATGCGTTGCAAACAGACTTGATCTACTAGCGGTTTGATGTTAAGCGAGTTTACTCGTTCAGCTAGGAAATTCCAGTGACTGCGGAAGACGCGGCAAGAACGATTTTTAACGGCTTGAAGGCCGCCGGCATCAATCTGATCGCCACCTTACCGGATATTAATCTGGCACAGTTGCTTCATGAAGTTGAAGTGGATCGCGACGTGATCCACGTTCCGCTATGCCGCGAGGAAGAGGGGATAGGTATCTGTGCCGGCGCTTATTTAGTCGGAAAAAAATGCGCCGCGATTATGCAGAACGGGGGTTTCTT
>JAHKKJ010000184.1 GCA_020027655.1 Deltaproteobacteria bacterium
CCGTAGGGGTAGGCGAGCCAGCTATGGCCGCTGATGAAGATACAGTGAGACAGTGAAACCTCCGGATCGAGAAAGCCGATTTTATCCAGCAGCTCGATGGGCGTGCAACGTTCACGTTGCATCACGGTGTGAAATTCGAACAGATTGATCGTGGCATGAATTTGCACGTGGACGCCGATCTCCTTGGCGGCGCTTCGAGTTTCCTTTAAAAGCTCCGGCGTGCAAGAATCCACGTGGCCAGGAAACAGCATCGTGGTCATGCGCCCGCTGCATGCGCCGTTGAATTTCTTGGCAAAGTCAACGGCGGCCTTCAGGCCTTTGCTTCCCCTCTCGTCGTCCCAGTCGTATTCCAAGCGACCTTCACGATCGTGGAAGAAGCTAACGTTCTTATAGCTCGGCCCGGCAGCGCAGCGGATACCGACTTGATCCACCATATCGACGTACCGCTCCGGCTCTCCGCCCGGGCCGCCGATGTCAAAGGTAGTCGTCACTCCGCCCTTGAGCACGTGAATCAATGAAAATCTCTGGCCGACGTCAACGTCTTTGAGGTGAGCGGCATGAGCGCCTTCGCGGGTTGGGCCGCCGTGGGCCAAATAGTTGGAGGCAAAAAAATCGGTCTTGGTTGAATCGTTGAGAATATAGTCGCTGGCATTGATACCGGAGTGAAAATGGGTGTCGATGAAGCCGGGAGAGACGAGACAACCCTTGGCGTCGATCTTTTTATCCACCGGCTGCGAATATTCTTTGCCGACGTGCTCAATCCGATTCCCGTCGAATACGACGATGCCGTCTTTGATAATTTCGTGCTCCCTGCCGTCGAAGCCAACGACATAACCGCCTTGTATGAGAGTTTTCATCGTTTAGCCTTTCAAATTTTGAACTCGAACAGGGCAGGACTAACAAAAGAAGGTACTCAAGACAAGCGTTGCCACTAGCAGGTTGCTGAAGAAAGGTACGGAATGCTTCGAGAGTCTCAGCATGAGCGGGAAATCCTCATGATATCAAAACCCCTCCGTTCGTCCTGAGCGCCGTCGAAGGACTCCGACGGAGTTTTTCAGCAGCCTGCTAGCTATTCCGTGACGTCTTACTCGACCATCGTAGCGGCACACGTTATCGCATTGACAGCTCACTGCCCCAGAGCTCTTTGAGAAAGCCGCTCTTCTCCAAGTGCGCGGTAAAGCTATTGTCATAAAGCTCTTCCGGCTTCACTCTCACGTTTATTCCGCTTTGCCGTGCCTGCTCGATGGTGTCGGCAACCACTCTCTCAGGAACCGCCATTCGACGATCGACGATTTCTCGCGCATAGACGTCGTAAGACGCTTGAAGCGCTTCTTGGTCTTGGGTCCTCATCGCTTTGGCGATGGCCGCCTTGGCTTTGTCCGGATTTTTCTCGACAAAATAAACCGTCTCGGCAAAAGCGGCAACGACTCGTTGAACGATATCCGGTCTCTCCCGCAACATCTTGCCGCTGGCGTGCACCGAGCTATAGATGAAAGGTATACCCAACTCTACCAAACGATAGAGCACGTTGAATCCTTCGTTCTTTGCCCGGACGTCCAAGGGTGGTGTAACCACGATCGCCTGGACAAAGTTCAAGCGCATGGCTTGAAAGCGCTCGGACTGGCTACCGCCGACCGGGCGGATGATTACTTCGTCTTGGGGAATGTTGAATCTTCTAACAACAGCTCTGGATAACCGTTCGGAGAGGTTGTTACCCGCGCGAGCGATACCGATGGTTTTCCCGCGGAGATCCTCAGGCCGCTTGATTTCTTTCCTGGAAACCATAACGTACGGCAGCTTTAGCAATGGCGACGCGACGATTTTTCCTCCGATTCCCGATGCCATGGTCGGGAGCGTCGCGTCGGCGGCGCAATAGAGAAACTGAATCTCGTCCGCTGCCAGGGCTGCCAAAGACGGCGCTGAGGCTTGAATGTAGATATGCTCGAAGTTGAGACCGTATTTGCTGAATAGTTTATTATCGATTGCTGTATAGAGATGAACGAATCCCCCCGAAACCGCGCAGGTGGCAATTCTTAATGTCAGAGAACGCTCACCCGGCTTGGCAAGGTAGGGATTCGCGTAGGCCGCGCTTGAGACCGCGAGGATCACTAGAATCGGGCGCGCCAGCGTCGTCAACAACAGAAGACAACCGCGAAGCAACCCAAATTTCCGCTTTCGCCGAAAACGGGAAAAGGAATTCATGAATCGCTCCGTTCTCAATAAAATAGCTAGCAGCGCCCGATAGTATGTTATTTGCTCATGCCACTCAAACGGCGCGAAATCATCCCAGATCCAAGAGCCGGGCAACTGAACTTGCGCCGCCGATGACTAAGCGACGATGAAAGGCAAAGGAAACGTCAACGGCTTATGCGCGGTAGTTCACCGCCCCAAAGATCTTTGAGGAAGCCACTTTTTTCCAAGTTGTTGACGAAAGTATTGTCATAGATTTCTTCGGGTCGTTTTCTGATATGGGTTCCCGATGCACGGACAAGTTCCACTGAATCGGCTATCGCCGCGGCTGGTACGATCATCCTCCGATCGATGATCTCTTTGGCGTACACATTATAGGAAACCCGCAGGGCCTCCTCATCCTTGACCCGCATCGCCTGGGAAATGGCGATTTTCCCTTTGCCCGGATTCTTTTCCATGAAAAAAATCGCCTCCGCGAATGCGGCTACGACTCTTTGGACGACTTCCGGCTTATCCCGAAGGATCCTCGAATTCGCATGCAGAGAGCTATAGATAAACGGTAAGTCAAGATCCACTAGACGATAAAGCACGTTGAACCCATCGTTTTTTGCCCGAGTATCGAGGGGCGGCGTGACGACGACCCCTTGAACCACATTTGTCGCCATCGCCTGATAGCGCTCCGACTGGCTGCCACCAATGGGCCGGATTGTAACCTCATCGGCCATGTTGAATTTCTTGAGCACTGCGTGGGACAAACGCGCGCTCAAATCGCCCGGGCGAGTCACACCCAGGGATTTGCCTTTGAGATCTCCGGGGCGTTTGATCTCTTTTCGGGTTACCAGTACGTAAGGAAGTTTCACCAGTGGTGCCGCCACCAATTTGGCATCGACTCCAGTGGCAAGCCCGGGAATCGTTGCCTCCGCAGCGCAATAGAGAAACTGAATCTCATCAGCGGCAAGCGCGACTAAAGAGGCACTGCTGCCGCGGATGAAAATATGTTCCATCTTGATTCCGTATTTCTCGAAGATGCCATAGTCCAAAGCGATATACAGATGCGCAAAGCCGCCGGAGACCGCGCAGGTGGCAATCCTGAGTTTGACTGGTTTTTCCCCCGGCTTAGGTAAATAGGGATTAGCATCGGCTGGAACGATGAAAACGAGAACAAAGAGAAGCGCTATCAATAGACTCTTTATGACGGGCAAGACACCCTGCATCAGTGCTAAACGCCCTTGCTTTCTCCGGAGAGAACAACTCGTCATAACGGCCTCCTTACGAGTCTAGGAGCGCCGAATCTTAGTTTATTTTGGCCCGCCGCTCAATGGCGGACCGGTGAGGCGTTCGGACTAAGAGTGACGCGTCAATTTCCGGTTTTGGGTAAGTATTTGTTAGATAGCGAAGCGAAAATGAATGATGTCGCCGTCTTGGACGATATAGTCTTTGCCCTCAAGTCTGAGCTTGCCGGCTTCTTTACATTTCGCCTCGCTGCCCAGAACAACGAAGTCCTCGTAAGCAATCACCTCGGCACGGATAAAGCCACGCTCGATGTCGCTATGAATCTTTCCTGCAGCTTTACGCGCGATCGTTCCCTGAGTGACCGTCCAGGCGCGGACCTCGTCTTCGCCCGTCGTAAGAAAACTTATCAGATCCAGCAGCCGGTAAGACGCCCGGATAAACCTTTCCCGGGCCGGTTCTTGAATGCCAATCTCCTTCAGGAACCCCTCGCGATCGTTTTCATCCAGCTGCGCGACTTCCATCTCAACCTTTCCCGCCAAAGCCAGACCGTCCAATCCGCGCCGCTTCAATTCATCCTGGTAAGCCACTGACAGGGGCTGACCGGCTTTATCGTCAGCCTGATTAAAAAGCACCAAAACCGGCTTGCGGCTAAGAAACCCGAAGCCTGAAAGAAGATTCTCGTCATCGGCGCTGAACTCAAGGTTTCGCAGACTCTCTTCATTCTCCAAAGTTGTCGCGCAACGCTCCAGCAGCGCTTCTTCCTGCGGCCGTGCCTTCTCCTTTTTCAAACGGGTTCGACGATTCTCGACGACGGTGAGGTCCGCGAGAATCATCTCGGTCAGCAGATCGTTGAGCTGTCGGAGCGGATCAGCATCGGGCTCGAAATCGCGCAGGACCAAAGCCATGGCGTCGACCTCGCGCATCTGAGTTATCAGGTTACTGTTCCCCTTGAGATCGTCATCATTTTGGCTAGCCGGAAAATCGGTAAAGCGAATCTCGGCGTAAGTGGTTTTTTTCGGCTTGAAAACCTGCGACAGCTTGTCAACGCGCGCATCGGGCACCTTGATAACCCCGAGATGAACCTCTTCCTTGCCACCGTAACCGCCGACCTGGGCCTGCAGGCCCGTTAGCATGTTGAATACGGTCGTTTTCCCCGCGCTGCGATGGCCAATTAATCCTACTTTCATTCAGCCAATTTCTCCCAAACGATTAACTGAAGCACCTCAATCTAGCAGGAATTACGTGCCGAAGAAAATCGGTGGTCATTAACTCGCCAACTGCTGGCGCGCTTGCTTCCGATCCAGCTCTCTCAGAAACATCTCCTTCCACCGGATCAATCCCCGTCGCACATAGTTCGGATCGAGAGCAACACCCTCGCAGATATTGTCAAAGGAGAACAGGTAGGATTTGTCATCATCGAGAATCCACTCTTCGGCCTCGCGAAACAGCGATTGCTTGCGTGGTGTGACGGCCGTTAGATTATCCTGGAAACAGACCACCGCGTCTTCCAGGACAGCGAGCATGAGCAACTGTTCGGGCTGCAAATGAAATCGTCGCCGGTAGGTCGAGAGATATTGTACAGTGACCAGAATGTCAGGCTGAAAAACCGCAAGGGCTTTTTCTTCCCAGGGAGAACTTGCTTGATTGACCCCTTTGACCCAGAGCTTGGAACGACGATTATCGTAGGACTTTTGTGGCTTGAATCGTTTTTGAGACTTCATTGGAATTTCTCCGCACGGTTTGGCAACAACATTGGCTTTGCATTGTTCCGTTGTCGTAGGCGCATATGCAGAAGCCCTACCCCGTAACTTCAACAATCTACGAGTCACGGACAATACAACACACGCCCCCTAAATTCCGGACAGAGGCCGCCGAGATCGAAAGCGCGACTATCAACCCGGTCAAAGGGGGACAACGAGGATGCAGGGATCAAAGTAAGAGAACGAGTTGGAGAATCTGGAGCGAAACTTTCGGCGTGTCGATGCGAGTAATAAGGGCCCCATGGATTGGCTCGGCAAAATCGGTCCAAGCCAAGCGAATTTCTTCCAAGTCCGGTCGCGTCGAGTACGGAACCTCGCCGGTCTCAGACCTGAGGCCGAAGCGAAACGTGTACTGAGTCAGCTGTACGACGCCGTTCGCGGGAATCGGATGTAGTTCTACTCTAAGGCGCGGCCAGGGAGACGGGGAATCATGGGCGGCGAAGCTCAAAGCAAACGCCCCAAGGGTAAAGCAGAGCAACATCCCAAGTATAGCCAGTGCTTTAAATACTCGCGTCATAGAATTCTTCCTGACCGCCTTCACGCTAACAATCTTTCAGGGAAAGTCAACACAGCTCCACCGTAAAACGCGCCTCAGCCGACAGGAGATGGCTTCAAGGGGTTTAAAAGATGGTAAACTTTTTTCGGAGGCTTGCTCTATCGTTTGCCGCTTCGCCGGATACGCCTGCGCCGCTAGCGGTTGACCCATTAGGTCAAGATGGGTAGATTAGAATCCCATGTCATTGGCAACTATTGAAGAGGCCATCGCAGAGATTCGACGGGGCCGGATGGTCATCCTGATGGATGACAAAGACCGCGAGAACGAGGGTGACCTCTGTATGGCGGCGGAGAAGGTCACTCCTCAAGCCATCAACTTCATGGCTACCCATGGGCGGGGGCTCATCTGTCTTCCGTTGACTGAAGAACGGGTGAAGCATCTGCAGCTCTCAATGATGGTTTCCGAAAACACGTCTCCCTTCGGTACCGCTTTTACGGTATCCGTTGATGCCACCTCGGGAATCACCACCGGTATTTCCGCGGCCGATCGCGCGAAAACGATTCTCGACGCCATCGCCGACGATGCAAAACCGCAGGATCTCGTCACCCCCGGCCACATCTTTCCCTTGCGCGCAAGAAACGGCGGTGTTTTGGTCCGAGCGGGTCAAACCGAGGGTTCCGTGGATCTAGCCCGGCTTGCCGCTCTCAAACCGGCGGGTGTCATTTGCGAAATCATGAAGGACGACGGCACCATGGCGCGCCAGCCGGATCTCATGAAGTTTGCCAAGAAACACAAGCTCAAAGTCTGCACCGTTGCCGATCTCATTCAGCACCGGCTCAATTATGATTTTCTGGTCTATCGGGCAGCAACCGCGCCGCTGCCGACCCGCGTCGGCGGAGAATTCCAAGCGATTGTCTACAACACCCACGTGGACCATAGCGAACACCTGGCATTGATCAAGGGCGATATCTCCCCCCGAGAGGAAACCCTGGTCCGGGTGCACACCAAGTACGTTCCCGGCGACGTATTCGGTTTTGCGCTCCTCAACACGGGCGCCGTCATCCAGCGCTCAATGGAAATCATTGCCCGAGAAGGCAAGGGGGTTATTCTTTATCTCCAGCCTGAACGAAAGGGGCTTCATCCTTCAATGGTGGCTTATCCCAGAGTCGAAGGAAAACAACAAAAGGATATGAACCTTTCCTTTGTTTACCGGGCCGATTTCAAAGAGTACGGGATCGGGGCGCAGATATTGCGTGATTTGGGAGTGCGTAAGATGCGGCTGCTGACCAACAACCGCAAGCATCTCGTGGGGCTTCGTGGCTATGGGCTGGAAGTGACCTCATTGGAAGCTATCGAAGCAAAAAAAGACCAAAGCCAAAAGTGCTTAGGCGTGAGGATTGCAAGGCTTGCCATGAGATTTTCTGTTTGAAATTCCGAAACCGAGTGAGGACCTATGCCGATTTTTGAATACAACTGTTGCCGCTGCCACCATAGTTTCGAGACCATCGTTCTTTCAGCGCGAGAAAAAGTCAGCTGCCCGAAATGCGAGAGTTCCGCGGTGGAAAAGCAACTCTCGGTATTCAGCTCACCGAGTTCGCAATCAGAGAAAGCTATCTCCACAGGAGGTTGTGGCTGCACGCCGCAAACTTGCGGCTGCCATTAATCCGAATTTGGCGGGCTCAGATACCTGGGAAGATCGAGACGGATCCGTTTAAGCGCCTCACCGGTATTCGAGAAAACTCTCTCTTCCACCAACTGCCCGCCCACCCAAAAGTCCAAAGACGGCGCGTCGGTGAAATTAATATCGACGTAACGTTCACCCGGCGGTTCGGCCGTGATCACAACTCTTACGGAATAGCCGGCATCGACGATTAAGCCTCGGGAGCCGGGCGGCAGCGGAAGACCGTTCTTGATTTTGGCGAGTCTTTCAACGGGATAGGAGCCAACTTCGAGAGAAAAGTATCCCCATTCCCCTGGAGCAACCGAGAGTTCTTTAAGCATTCTCGGATTGATATCGACGAGATTTTTAGCCGCCTGGTCTTGATTGTATCCTTTGAGCAGCTCGTAGGCCCATTTCTCAATGATGCCCTTGATGGGCGCTGCGGGCTTCTCGCGTTCTTTAACCGGCCCGCGGTCGATCCACCACTTGGTCTCTTCAAAGGGCGCGGTTTTTTCGTCTGCCATAAAGCCTAAGAACCGAGTCTGCGCCTGCTGATCGCGTCAAACCTTGAAATCCTCCAGAGTGTTGGGAGCGAAGAGGGATTTCAATTCCGGTAATTTTTTGATCAATCCTTGCTCGTGAGAATATTGAATGAGCGTTTCCAAAACATGGCGATTGGCCTCTAACCCGTAGGGCCAGAATGCGTCTTCAAAAAGTTCCTTTTCTTCCTCTATATCTGCAAACGACCAGGCAAGCATATATTTAAGGGCCGAATACTTATACAGCGATTCTTCGCAAATCCTCTTCGATTCGGCAAAGGCTTTGCACAAGCTTTGAGCCACCCAAGGCAACTTTTCGTACACCTCCTCGCGCAGGACAATCGCATGCATAATTGGAAATATCTTTGTCCGCCGGTAGTAATCCTTTTCCACCTCACGGAAGTTTGGAAACAGTCTCTTCACCTTAGGAGATCGTCGAACAAACGGAGAAGGAATGTGCGCGCTGATTAAGGCATCGAGTTCACCTTGCTCGAGCATGCTCGAGAGCGTTCGATCCGGGCCAATCCATCGAATGTCAATGTCTTTTCCCAAGTCGGGCTTGAGTTTTTCTTCACGGCCCGCATCTTCCGCACCTCCAGTAAACCATTTTACTTTTTCCGGCGAGACCCCGTAATCATGCTGCAAAATACCCCTGATCCACACGGCGGCAGTGATCTGATACTCAGGTACACCTACACGTCGTCCGACTAAATCCTTCGGCCCTCCAATGCCGGAGTTCGTGTTCACAAAGATGAAAGAGTGCCGAAAGAATCTAGAGGGAAAGACCGGGATGGCGATCAATCGAGGATGACCTCTGTCACGTGCCATCAGATAGGAACTCATAGAACACTCTGCA
>JAHKKJ010000758.1 GCA_020027655.1 Deltaproteobacteria bacterium
CGTGGGTTGGACGGAGCCGTACGCAAAGCAGCACATGGACCTTATCGAGAAATACCTCAAGGTGCGGATGGCCAACCTCTGTCCCGTGGAGTTTTATTTCCGCCACGTCCTGGCGCGACAGGAACATGATACCAGCGGGCGATTAAAGGATGTCAAAGTGCCGACGCTGATCTTTGTAGGCGACGACGATCATTTTGTCGTCAGTGACATGTCTCATCGCGCCGGCGCTGATAGCTTGGCGAAGGGAATTCCGAATTCCAAGTTGGTCGTTCTTCCGGGCGAACGACATAGTTACTTTTACACCGAGCCGGAAAAAGTTCACGGCATCATGAGAGATTTCTTGAAATCCAAATGATGCGGGTGATTAGGAGCATCATGACCGGGCTGTGTTGACGTCGCGGCCGGCAGGGAATATTAAATGGCAATTCAAGTCGAGGGAGATTACGTATGTCATACAAAGCCATGGGTCGCAAAAAGAATTTTCCCGTCTTCGATTGTGACAGTCACATCTATGAGCCGCCGGAGATCTGGGATAAATACATTCCACAGAATCAGCAGCAGTTCGCCAAAACTCATTTCTACCGCGACGCCGACCGCCTCATTCTGGTGCGCAATTCAAAGATCAGCTTTAGAAACCCGGACCAATGGAAATATCCGGGGGAAACCTGGCATCCCGGACTCACCAAGAAAATCATCGGCGCCACGCAGCCGGGCACAAAAGATTGGGATGAAAAGATCGGCAGAAACGCCAGCGCTAGAGACCCCCATGCGCGGCTAAAAGATATGGACGCCGCCGGCATTGACCAGGTGATGATATTTCCGTCTACGTTCGTCTATCTCCCTCTCGTGGATGACGCCGATGCGGCGCATATCTGCGCTAGAGCGTACAACGACTGGGTCTATGATTATTGTCGCGCCGATCCCAAGAGACTTTATCCCGCGGCGGTTCTGCCGATACAAAACGTCGACTATGCGATCGAGGAGTTACGCCGGGTAGCAAAGCGCGGATTCAAGGCCGCTCTTGTGCGTCCGATCATTGCTCACAACAAGTATCCGACCTTTCCGGAGTTCGATCGTCTGTGGCGGGAGTTTGAAGAACTCGGCATCGTGTTGGGGATGCATACGTTTCCGTCACGGGGCGAGGCGATGTCTCCCGGGCTGGGAGAACGCATGGGATCAAACCGAAAACGGTTGTTCGCGGACGAAGACACTTTGGTTTATTCACCGGGGCAGTTCGTTGCCAACATCATGCAAATCATGGGCTCCAAGCAAGCCGGGGACGCGGCCTACGGTTTCATCGCCGAGGCCATGACTTGGACCGGTGTGGTTTTGATGACCGGTTGGCTCGAGAAATTTCCGCGTCTCAAAGTGGCGATCCTCGAATCCAACTCGAGCTGGCTGCCCTTGGTGCTGGAGAAAGCTGAAACCTATCTCGAGCTTTACCGGCATACGGGAGAGAAGATCGGCGATCCGCACGAAGTCTTCTACAAGAGCTGTTACATCGCCTTCGAGAGCGACGAGGAGATGACGTTCCGTCTTTGGGATTTGTT
Organism: Deltaproteobacteria bacterium; assembly: GCA_020027655.1. Lineage (GTDB taxonomy): Bacteria > Desulfobacterota > Binatia > UBA9968 > UBA9968 > DAIRFP01. The sequence continues at coordinate 1,551 of JAHKKJ010000758.1, forward strand.
TGAGAACATCGCCTTGTGGTCTTCGGATATGCCGCATCTCGATGCTGCCGATGTTTGGGAAGCCATCGATCACATGAACAAATGGAAGGTGCCGCAGGGGGTTCAAGAAAAAATGCTCGGTGGCAATGCGCGGCGACTGTACGGCATAGAGCCGCGCCTGTTTGTAACCCAGGCGCCTGATGAATATGAGCCGACTACCATGTCGCGCTATGCTTAGGCGCTTACGTTCTAAATGGTCAACAGAACCACTTCAAACAAATTTATCGCGCCAGCGAAGACTCAGCCTAAGGCTGATCAGCCATCTTCGTGGCTGAGCCAAGCACGCAAAGTAAGAGATTTGCTTATTTCTCCGAACCTTGGCGCCTTTGCGTCTTTGCGCGAGTCACAGGTGTTTCCGATTGCATTGTTCCGAATAGGTTCATAAATATCATATATGTTTGGTTAGTCTTAAGTTCCTTAGTGAAATAGAATTCAATGGTTCTTCACGCGCTGCTTTTGTTGGGTGTACTGCATCTCTTATATTCTTCAGCCCAGGCCGCTTGTCGCGATCCCGAAGTGGCGCGCGGCTTTGGATCGGTCGCCTATGCGGCGGAGGCGGATGCGACGATTCAATACTTCGGCCACAACTTTTTTCTCATCACGACCCGTAGCGGAACCCGCATCGTCAGCGACCCTTTGGGGCCGGGATGGTATCCGACGCCCAGCGTTATGGGCCACGTCGTAACCGTAGGTAGAGAGCACTACAACCACAACTATGTCCAGCTCGTCCAGGGCAATCCGCTGGTTTTGCGCGGTCTCAAGCATTATGGCGCGGAGTGGAACAAAGTCAGCATGGGTGTCAGAGACATTTTCGTCTATAACGTGCCGGTCTACCAAAACGCCGCCAGTACGGACGCGATCAAAGGGGCTGCCTTTGTCTTTGATCTGGGAACACTGTGCATCGCGCACTTGGGTGACTTAGCCCATACTTTGGCCCCGGAACAGGTTAAACAGATAGGCAAGGTCGACGTTGCCCTCACGCCCATTGACGGCAGGCGCACGATGCCGCCGGACATCGCCCGAGAAGTTTTGGCTCAACTGAAGCCGAAGATTGCGATACCGATGCATTACCGCGACAATCCACACCTGATACGAGAGTTCACCAAGGGACTTAAGACACAGATCATGAAGACGGACACCTTGGTCGTAAGCAAGAATGCATTGCCTGCTTCTCTGGAGATCAGGGTTCTTCAACAGCGGGGCGCGATGAGTTACGAGTGATTGGTTTGATCCACGGGCATGCTATTTCG
>JAHKKJ010000185.1 GCA_020027655.1 Deltaproteobacteria bacterium
TCGCGCAAAGGGCAGATCGCTTTGCAAAAGAATATGCTCAACACGGAGAATCCCGCTGATTCTCTGCGCATCGACATTCCTAAAGACGATGTGCCGCTGTTGAGCCGCCGCGTCGACGGCGTGAAATATCTCGACACCAGCCGGCCGGAGTGGCAGGAGATGAAGCCGATTCTCGATGTCATGAATGAGGCGTTGAGGGCGGCGGGGAAAAGTTAGGATTACGGTTGAGGATTGAGGATCGAGGATGGATGATGGCAGGCCTCGGTTGCATGAATCATGGGTAGTTACGAAATTCCATTCCTTCCCCCTTTGACGGGGTCAGGATAGGGGTGCTATGCACGCAGTTGAATGGGACCATTAATCACTTTCTTACTAACGATTCATTTTTTCTACTCGGTGGCCCTATCCGACGCCGCAGAGGCGAAAAATCCTGCTTGGCAGCAGGAATGGGAAAAAACTCTCGAAGCGGCCAAGAAAGAAGGGCAAGTTGTCATCTACATCAGCGGCTATGAAGCCGTCTTGCCGGATTTCGCGAAAGAATTTCCCGATATCAAGGTCGTGGCTGTCACTATGCGCGGTAACCAACTCGGGCAACGATTGCTCGCTGAACGGCGCGCGGAAAAATATATTGCCGATGTGGTGAGTTCGGGGGCGAATCCAAACTATCAGCAATTCTATCCGGCGAAAGCGCTCGACCCGATCAGATCTGCGCTGATCTTGCCAGAGGTTATCGATCAAACCAACTGGTACTTAAAAAAACACCAATACTCGGATCCTGAAGGCCAGTACGTATTTAACTATGTCGGTTCGGCGACCTACGGCGCCGTTAATTACAACACGAAACTCGTCGACGCAAAGGAGTTCAAATCTTACTGGGATTTGCTGAACCCTAAGTGGAGGGGCAAGATCGAGGCTCGAGATATCCGCGAGGCCGGGCCGGGTGCAGGCAATACAAGGTTCTTCTACTATCATCCGGAACTGGGGTCGTCATTCATCAAGCGGCTTTTCGGCGAGATGGACGTAACTCTGTTTCGTGATTTTCGCCAGGGGCCGGACTGGTTGGCGACGGGAAAGTTCGCGATCTGTTTCTTTTGCGACGTGGATGTCTTGAAGCAGCAGGGGCTGCCAGTAGACACTTTTGGTCCCGGCGTATTTAAGGAGGGCGGCGGGCTTGTCCAGCAATTCGGCACGGTGGCGCTCGTGAACCGTGCGCCGCATCCCAATGCCGCCAAAGTTTTTATCAATTGGCTCTTGTCACGCCGGGGACAAATCGCATTGCAAAAGAGGACATCGACCGGCGAAAGCCCGGCGGATTCATTGCGGACCGATATTCCCAAAGATGATGTGCCTTACTTGAATCGCCGACTCGAGGGTATTAAATATCTAGACACCGGCAAGCCTGAATGGATCGAGATGAAACCGATCATCGAGGCTGTCAATGACGCGCTGAAAGCAGCAGGGAAGAATTAACCGCAGTGCAACGGAAAGGAGAACGAAATGGCAACAGTCAATAGCAGCCAAGTTGACGAGGTACAGATCTTCGATGTCGGTGAGGCGATGAAGCAGCGAGACCATCTAAGCGGTCGGGTCGATATGGCGAGGTCGCCCAATAGCTTCATCGCGGTGTTTCAGACGCGGCCCCGGGGCGGCGAAACGCACATCCATCAGCACCCAGATTCCGATCAGATTCTTTATATCCTCGACGGCGAGCTCACCGTGGAAGGGCTTTCGGGAAGATTTGTGCTTAAAGCCAACCAGGGCGTCTTGATCCCGGCCGGAGTTCACTACGGGTTTACCAACACGACCGAGCGGGACGTGGTCTTTTTAACGATGAGGACAGAGTCGAGCGGCGGGCGGCGGGTCGCCTACGTTGCCAACGTCCCATCCGATATCCACGTCAAGATTCCGGCCGATGAAATCGGCGCCAAAGGATTTGGCCGGCATATTTACGTCTATGCGATGGACCGCAGCACCATAGGAATATCTCCGCTGCTGATGGAAGAGTGGAACAAAGCGTGCCTGTTGCGCATGAATTGCGAGTACGAAAAACAAGATGGCGTCATCATCGCGAAGTTGCCGCAGAGAATGACGCAATGGTACAAAATCGAAGAGCTGGCGGAATCCGACTATCGCCTGCTGGCCGAGCCCGAGAAGATCCGGGTCCGAATGGATCTAACCCCGCTCGTTCAAAGGCAGGTGTAGAAGTCTCGCAAATTGATTACGTGATTCTGAGGTCATTCCGGGCAAGCTGGCGATAGCCAGCGCGACCCGGAATCCAGGAAGATCGAGAAGATCTGGATTCCACTTCCGCGGGAATGACGAAGGAGGCTGGCGATCTTTTTGAGCGAATTTCTGCATCACCAACTACAACCGGCGAATCTAGAGAGGTCACCGATGAAGACTAGAGGTTTCATTGGCGTGCTAATGGGCGCATCGATTTTGTCCCTCACTCCCCTGTGGGCTCAAGGTCTGGAGAAGATCGTGGACGGAGCCAAGAAAGAAGGGAAGATTAAGGTAGGGCTTACGGTCAGGTGGGAGGAGGCGGGTAAACCCGGGGCAAAGAAATTTGTCGAAGTTTTTCAAACCCGCTACCCGTTTCTCAAGGTCGAGTATGAGCGGGTGGGAGGTTCGCGGGAGCGTGAAAGAGTCTTGTCCGAGCTCGCCGCCGGAAAAGTTTCCTATGACGTGACGGTGCTGAGCGAAACCCAGGTGGCCACCGCTCTGCGCGCGAATGTAGTGGAAAAGGTCGATTGGAAATCTCTCGGCGTGACGCCCGCTCACGTGCATCCCGACGGCTTCGGCGTCAACTATCGCTCGCAGCTCTACGGCATCGCCTATAACCGCAAGCTCGTTCCCGATGACGTAGGGCGAAAGCTCACGTGGGAGGATTGTGCGGCTCCGAAGTGGAAGAAAAAAGTGGCGATGGACACCAGGCCGCGTCACTTAGAAATATTTTGGCAGCCCAACGTGTGGGGACGGGAAAAGACGCTTGCTCATGCGCGCCAATTAGCCGCGAACGAGACCATCTTTGAGCGCGACCGAACCGGCGCCATGACCAAGCTGGCTCTGGGCGAGTACGCCATTGACTGCGGCAGCTTTTATTCGACCTATTACGAGCAGACGAGATCGGGTAAAGGAGAGCATATCGGCTTTACGCTGGCGGAGCCCATCCCGGTCAACTTGGGCGACGTGGTTTTCATCCCCCGCGGCGCGGCGCATCTCAATAGCGCGAAGCTCTGGATCGTCTGGTCGCTTTCCGAAGAGGGCCAGAGGCTATTGGACGAGGTCGAAGGAAACGGTAGCCCGCTGATCCCGGGCACTCAATCGGCCAAACTCATCAAAGGAAAAAAAGCTGCCTGGTATGAGCCGCAGTATCGAGCGAAAGCGGAGGAGATTCTCAAAGAGATATTAGAAGCCGTCGGACTTCCCATCGTGCGCTGACCATGAAGGAGAGGCTGCCGAGCGGCTCGATTTACTTTTTCATCTTCGTCGTCGGAATTCTTCTCTGGCTCACACTTATCCCCCTGGGGCAGATGGTGATCAGCAGCTTTCGCTCCGGTCACCCGGCCGCGCCCGGACCGTTTACCTTCAATAATTACCTCGTTGCCTATACGAATCCGCTGACCTATCGGATGATTTTCAACACACTGGTTTTCGCCGGCGGCGGCACGGCGATCACGGTCTTCATCGCCGTGCTTTTCACCTGGCTCCTTGAGCGCACCGACATGCCGCTGCGCAACTTGTGCTGGACCCTACTGCTCATCCCGTTGGCGATGCCCGGACTCCTCTTCTCTATGTCCTACGTGCTTCTCTTTATGCCTCAAAGCGGCATCATCAATGTTTTCATCCGTGACCTCGTCAGCAGTTTCGGCGTGGAGCTTTCTGAAGGGCCGATCAACATCTATTCCCTGGGCGGGATGATTTTCCTCGACGGGATGCGCGGAGTGACGACGGTATTTCTTCTTATCACAGGCGCATTTCGCATGATGGACCCCGGTCTCGAGGAGGCGTCTTTCGCGGCAGGCGCAAAAAACTGGACCACGGTTCGCCGCGTCACCCTGCCGGTCCTGCGGCCGGCGCTCCTCGCCGCCGTCTTATATGAGTTCACCTCTTCGATGGAATCTTTCGAAGCTCCGCTGGTCGTCGGCCTTCCCGGTCGGGTCTTTGTTTACAGCACGATGATCTATACCTCCACTCGCGACGCGATTCCCAATTACGGCTTAGGCGCGGCCTTTGCCGGCAGCTATTTTCTGATGGCGCTTGTGCTCGTTTATTTTTACCAGCGCGCCACTCTTCGGCAGGCCGAGCGCTTTACGACCGTGACAGGGAAGGGATTTCGGCCTCACACCCTGGCGTTGGGCTGTTGGCGCTACCCGGCCCTCGGTCTCTTCGTGCTCTATTTTATTTTGGCGGTTGCTCTTCCTCTAGGCGTGCTGATCTGGACCTCGCTCCTGCCGGTCTATCAGCCGCCGTCGATGAAGGTACTCTCCGAATTGTCGTGGGCGCACTATCACGGGATTCTTACCGGCTCGGGAGTTCTGCATGCGATGTGGAACACCGTGATCATCACACTGTTCGCGGCCACGGCAACAGTGCTGCTGGCGTTCGCCGTCTCCTGGCTGGTGGTTCGGACGAAGGTCAAGGGACGATATGCTCTGGACAGCCTTTTGTTTGCCTCCCACGCCGTGCCGGGCATCGTCGTGGCGCTCTCTTTTATCTTTCTGTATCTCGAGCCGCCGTTTCGCTCCCTCGGTCTTTACGGCACGGTATGGATCGTCTCCCTCGCGCTGATTGCGCAGTACATCGCGTTTGCGACTAGAACCACCAACGCCGCGATCACCCAGATTCACAAGGAGTTGGAAGAAGCGGGAGAAGTCAGCGGCGCGAGCCAGCTGCGGGTCGCTTGGCAAATCACCTTCCCGCTCATCCGCCCCGCCTTTATCGCGGCGTGGCTCTGGGTGGCGGCGCACGCCGTCCGGGCGTTCTCTGTGCCGTTAATGCTCGCAAGCAGGGACAGCTGGCCCGTGTCGGTCATGCTCTGGCATCTTTGGGACGAAGAGCAAAATCTGCCGGCAGCCGCCGCCTTGGGAGTGGTGCTAATCCTGGTGCTGACGGTTTTGACTTTGCTTGCGAGGGTTGTGGTAGCCAAAGGATTTAAGCAAACGTAAAGACGCGGAGAAGTCTTGTTACTCAGGGAGGTCGGGTGCTAAAAAGGCTGTTGAAAAACGCTTTCCCATGCTTCGACCCTTCGGCTTCGCTCAGGACAGGCAGGCTCAGCATGAACGGTTCGCCCTGAGCAGCGTGTCGAAGGGCTCCGAATCAAACTCGAAACAGTCTCCAAGCGAGCGGGAAACAGACCGAAAACGAGCACATCTGAGGGGAAACCCATGAAGAAAATCCTTCTCTCGGCAGTTGCGACTTTAATACTAACCTCTGTTTTTCCCGCTGCCGCGCAGCAGCCGACGAACATCCCGCGGATTGGTTACGTGTCGGGAACCGGCAGCCCCTCCGATCCTGGGCCTTACGTCGAGGCATTACGGCAAGGGCTGAGGGATCTCGGTCATATTGACGGGAACAACATCATGACTGAGTCTCGCGGCGCTGAGGGAAAACCGGACCGTTACCCAAGCCTGGTGAACGAACGCGTACAACTCAAAGTCGATGTTCTTGTCGTCCCTACTCTACCAGCAATCCTCGCAGCGAGGCTGGCGACCAAAACGATCCCCATCGTGATGGTGACCAATACCGATCCAGTCGCGGGTAAGCTAGTTGATAGCTTGGCGCGCCCAGGTGGGAATATCACCGGGCTCTCCACGCTCGCCCAAGACTTAAGCGGAAAGCGGCTGGAATTGCTTACGGAAGTGGTTCCGCGGCTCTCACGTGTCGCAGTCCTTCGGGATGGGGACAGTCAAAATTCGGCGATCGCGTTTAAAGAGTATGAGGCCACGGCACGCGCCCTGAAAGTACAGATTCAATCTCTAGACGTGCGAGGTCCGAACCCTGATCTGGCGCGAAGCCGGCTGATCTCCCTGTGGAGCAGCCAAAGAAGTTCGAGTTTATCATCAATCTGAAAGCGGCCAAGCAGATCGGTCTGACGATTCCGCCGAATGTGCTGGCGCGGGCGGACAAAGTTATTCGGTGAGGCGTAAGGCATAAGTAGTTAGGGACACAAAAAATAATTTCGAATTTGCGATTTTGGACTAGGAATTGAGGATGAGGCGAAGCCGAAAACAAGAACAGTTCTTACAACGCGCGAAATTGCTCTTCGCTGAGGCCGGCCTGTTTAAGAATCTTGCGAAAGGTTCCGGTTGGCAGCGTACCGGGATGCATTGCGACGTAAGTTTGCCTTCCATCGGGATGGCGAAGAACTTTGTGGCTCCCACTCTGTCTTACTTCTACGAATCCGGCGCGAATCAATCGTGCGAGGACCTCACGGGCGGAGTAAGGCATCGGGGATTTCGACCTGAGCGATCAAAGACTTGGTTTCGACAGGAACGCTTTCACCGCGCGAGCGCTTCTCTTCGACCCACGCCTCAATCAATTCTTGAGCGGCAGCGATGGCTCCTTCGATACCCTGGCCGTGAGTGGTCAGGTCGAGAGTCGGAATATGTGCGTAATAGTAACCCTGAAATTCAGGTTCGTTTATCGGCTCAAGAAGCACGGAGTAACGCATGATGATCCCTCCAGCAGAGAATTCTATAACAGCCTCGCCCATTAGCACAAGGTTGTCATTGGTCCAAGGCAAGTTGTTCAAAACACTGATACTCGTAATTTTTATGTTGGTGTTCGTACATCTAGTCCACGCGCAGCAGCTGGCGAAAGTTCCCCGGATAGGGTTTTTAGTAGCAAGCTCCCCCTCGTTCTATTCGAGTCGTATCGAGGCATTCCGGAAAGGTCTGCGCGAGCTAGGTTACGTGGAGGGGAAAAACATTGCCATTGAGTACCGATTTGCGGAGGGAAAGGAAGATCGTCTGCGTGAGCTAGCGGCCGAGCTAGTTAGTCTCAAAGTTG
>JAHKKJ010000759.1 GCA_020027655.1 Deltaproteobacteria bacterium
ATCGGGATGGCAAAGATCGAACCTTTCTGCCATTCAAACGTGAGTTTCTTCGGATTGCCGTCAACCCAAACTTCGGTCGTGCCGCGGCCATCGACGACGAGGAATTGCTCTTCGTACATATGTTTTTCGGCATTTAACGCGCCGGCGCCGGGAACTTCGACCACGTAGCAACCCCAGAGCCCTTCGGTGCCGAGGAGCTGGATGAAAGTGCCGCTGCCGCCCATGCGTTTCCACGGCTTGCGCGGCAAATCTTGCACGCGGCGCACACCGATGTCGCGATAAATGGGTATTCCCTGCGCTTCCATGAAATTATCATAGGGCGTGTTAGGCCTGAGAAACTTGCCAAGTCCGGCCCTGGTTCTATTATCTGTCGGTTCCTGAAATTTTTGTTCCGGTGGATGATCCATAAAGCCTCCTTACAAAAGTTTTGTCGTTAGAATCTGCGCTTTGGCGAGAGATTGGATCGCGCAAGCTCAGCGAATTAACTCCGTTAATTTATAGTCTAGAGGTTTAGGAGTCAAATGAACCGGGCCAACGGAACAATTACAGTCACAGCGACGAATTACAAAGCAAATTTTCGACTGGGGTGTGGAATGCCTTACGGCCCGGAAAAACGTCAGCCGCCGGTAAACTTGGCTGATCGAATCGAAATTGAATTTTTGGTATTCGTCAATGTCGGCGAATTTGGTGGTGTGCGTCGTCTGTTTCTTAAAGGCACTAACCTCGGCTTCCAATGCGCGGTCAGGACGAACCATGCCCTCAACTGGTTGGCTTGGCTTGTAACGATCGCCGAGCCCTAGACTTCATCAACTCCAGCAGACGCCCGATGTGTCTGTAATTTTCCAGCGTTTCGTTGCAGCTCGAGTGGGAGACGAGCGGCTGTCGCTTACGGAATTCGGCGCAGGGTTTGAATCGGTCGAGTCGTACTCCACTCCTTAACCCAACCGAAAATAAGAAGTAATAAACGCCGCACCAGACGTTTGCGAAGCCAAACGAACGGAATGAGCCGTGTGAGAAAAAGAGAAGTTGATCAATTTAGGCAAGTCTGACACGCCAAATGCTCTCTTTGCGTCTTTTGCGTTCTTTGCGGCCATTCTTCTTTTCTTCGGTTGCGGCTTCGCCGCGCTACGCCAATGTGCGATTGCAAGACCTGGCCCCGTTCCCTGGCCCCTCATTTGAGTACGGGACATTTCTGCTTTCCCAAGGCCGCGGCGCGAATTTCTGCCTCGAGAACCGGCGTCGGTTTCCACCGACCTCCACTTACGACAAATCGGCTCTGAGCATCTAGAACCGTAGATCCCTTCGATCGCGTCTGCGAATAGACGGTGTCAAGCGCCGCTGCAGCTTGCCGCATAAGTGCGTCCGTGTCGAGGACGCCTCGCTCACTAAAGGTGAGCATGAAGAAGACTATTCGGATCACTTTGACAGGACGCCGGTGAGACTGCTCGACAACTGCTTCCGCCCCCCGCACGCGCTGTGCCGCGAACTGCGGGATAGGATGGGCTGATGGATCGGAAAGCATGGCCGCGAATCTTGACCCCGAGAGGCGGGAAAGATGGTTTCCCTGATCAATCATGAATATTCGCGTCGAGAGGCTCACGGTAGGTTTGCTTGGCAATCTATGCCGTCTAACGGCCTGGCGATAACCCGCGCCGAGCAAAACGAGAATGCGGCTGTAACACGAGTCGACGATTCTGCAGCGGCGCCGGGTTCATCGCCGTGTTATGCCGTCTTGCGGCGCGGTCGTTTTCGGTGTTGTTCAAGCAGTTTTGAAACTGCACGCAGGGTTTCGTTCACCTGCTCGGTGGTTCGGAACTCGCGTGCGACATCGGCTTCCAGAACGACGACATTAGTACCTTCGGCATATCTTGCGGCGTGCTTGCCCCTTACGCCTTTGCTGAAGTCATATTCTGGACGTATCGTATCTTCGTCCCGAGATAGCTTCCGTCTAGTTTGTTTCTTCATAGTTCTTCCGTTCTGCCCTCGTTGCTCGGCGTGCACTTATGATTCGAATCTTATCTTTGCGCTCCGTGTAAGACACGACGAGCAATTGCATGCGATGAGACATGCCAATGTCGATAAAGCGATCTTCATACTCGGAGTGGTCTGGATCTGAGATGGTAATCGAAAGCGTGTCCCGAAAAATCGTTGTCGCTTCGTCGAAGGAGACTCCATGTTCCTTCAGGTTGAGTTCAGCTTTGACCGGATCCCACTCGAATTCGAGTGCCATCTACGAACTTTACACTAAGAGAAATCTTGGGTCCATCGGCATAACGTATAGCGTTTTATCCCCAAACCCTGGAAGCAATCAAGTCGCGGAATAATCTGGGTGGATCGACGGGGGGATAAAACGTGTTGGAACGCTGGGCATCAGGCGCGGCGAGCAGCCGGAGCGACGTAGGGGCGGAGGCTGTTCGCCGTCGCCTGCATGCCTTTGTTCGGCATGGGACATCCTCAGGACTAGGGCAACCGCCTTATCCCCCGCCGCTCACCCTGCATGTGTCCTGTGCTAGAGCGAGGCGGGATTCGCCACGCAGGTCCACACCACAAAGTACGACAGACGGTTTTATCTCAGCCGCACACGAATACCGTGTGAATCGGCTCGTTCCACTCCTGCGGTGTCGATGTTGCTAATCCGAACCACACTTTTGAGCACCCCGCCTTTGCCTCCCTGGGTTACCTGAATGATGCCAAGTCCCGGCGTGCTGCCAGTTGCGGCATGTGGGCTCCCACTCAGGGGATTGGGGCCCCTGAGAGACACAAAAATCCGATGACCAGAGGGAGAAATATCCGCGAGATCTGGCGTTGGGTGATCACTCGACGGGTGGTCGAGAGCGA
>JAHKKJ010000760.1 GCA_020027655.1 Deltaproteobacteria bacterium
ACTTTCTAATAGACCTCTTTCTTTTTGCTACTCCACCTGCCTTCCCTCCCATCGAGCCACCACAAACTTTGATGGGATGCTTAAGGCGGACGCAGTGGGCTCATGAGTAGCAACGCATAGCTCTATGTGAAGATCAAAAGTAACGCCACAGCCACCACTTCTCGAAACCAACTTTTGCCCAATATAAAAGCCGCGACGGTCCCCAGGTGCGTGGATCAGCGACCCCGAACGGCGGCCAGCCGGTGGGATAAACTGTGCGGTTTGCAGCGGCGCGACCTGCGCCGCAAGCGAGCAATCATATCGTATGGAGCCAGAGATCGACGGGCCTACCCTTCCCGGTGATCTCGACGGCCAGGTTATGGGCCAGTACGTCCGCCTCTTGATGCGCGACGCCGCCGGCCTTGGAAGCCGGCATGTCGGCGCAGTCGCCGATAGCGTAAACGTTTTCCCATTTCGTTTGCAGGGTGTTGTAATCGACTCGAATACCCGTCTCGGTGTCCGCTAGGCCGCTATCCAGCAGCACCTGAGCAGGCCGATGCGGCGGCACCATGACCAGCAAGTCGTAAGACAGGTTATAGTTGTATAGGCCCTTTACCAGTTTCTTTTCGGGGTCGATGGACCGGACCACGAATTCGTAATTTTGCTTGATGTTGCGCTGCTTGCTCTCGGTATCCATCCACACAACCGGATCGTGGGCTTCTCCCGCGGGTTCGGCGTCGCGGGTGAAATACTCGATCTCGACCCGGTCGCGGATGCCACGTTGACGAAAATAGCCGTCCAACATCCATTGCGCCTCGTAGGGCGCCGGTGGACATCGATAAGGTCCCAGCGGAACCCCGACAACGATTCGTCCAGCGCGAAAATTTGCGAGCGCTTCACGTAGCCGGAGCGCCGTTTCCATTTCCCAAGGATGCAGCGATGCTTCCGCGAATCCAGGCACAAGGTCTGGGCGAGTTTGCAAGCCAAGAGAAACGATCAAATAATCGTAGTTGATTTTTTCTTTCTGGAGAGTCACTTCTTGGTGTGACGGATCAATCCCAACGATTTCGGACTGGACGACTTTGACGTTGCGTTTCTGCAGACGGCTCAGGCTTCGGCTAATGTCCTGCGGCCGCCGCTCGCCGAGCATAAGAAAGAGAAAGGCCGGCATGAAGATATGATTGGCCTGCCGGTCAACTAAGACGACATCGTGATCCGCGCCGAGTTTGCGCCCCAGATGGGTCGCAGCAACGACGCCGCCACAACCACCGCCCAAGACTACGATCCGCTTACGTCCCCTCGACGATGCCATATTGGAATCTGCGCCGCCCTTACGCTGATTCTCCCTTATCGCCGTAGCGTTGGCGCGAGCGCAAGGAAAGACCCTGCAGATTTCGCAAGCGTTGGTCACGCCAAATCGCTTGTTCTTTTCTGCCGTCTTCGGTTAGCTCGCTCTCAAATCGAGAAGTAGCGCGCAGAAACCAAATCAGAATTCTGTCGGAAAGATCCTTTGTCCATTCCATAAACCCATCTCCGTTGTGTCACATACAATCTGATTCGCGCCGATGATCGCGCTAAGCAGTTACAGACATTTTTTGTGTTATTGACCGGTAGACGCGCGGCGCTAGCCCCTGCGATCGGCTAGCGTAGGAAGGTGTCTTCCTGAGCCAAAAAATTGGCGGCGTCAACTAAAGCCTTCGGATTGGGCGGAGCTTCTCCGATAAGACCTACTTGACGCAAAAATTGTCCGATCTGCGCGTGATCCCGGGGGCTCACCGGTGCGTAGGGCCGAGAGGGATTGCCGATATCCACGCCGAAATGTTTCATCGCCGACTTCATCACCGGCGGCAACCCATACGCGGCCCATTTTCCCGGAAACAAGGCATAGCATCTTGCCCAAAATCGCGCGCTTTCGAGATCCCCTGCGCGAAAAGCTTTTACAATCTGTGCTCCGATACGAGTCCCCGGCGGCGGCATAGTCGCCCCGGAGCCTCCTAACATGAGGGTCACCAGTAGAGGCTGCATGGTCGTAAAATAGTGTCCCCTCCCAGCGAGATCGATTTGCTCAATCAGTCTAGATATCTTTGTAATATCTCTAGAGCTCTCCTTAAAATAACGAATGTTGTCGATCTCACTGATCTTGACAAAAGCATCCTGGGGAGGGTCCGCTCCCGGCCCCGGATTGTGATAACAGACGACCGGCAACGGGCTCGCCGATGCAACTTGGGTGTAAAATTCCATCAGCTCGGCGATGGTCGGCTGCCCCCCCCACGGCCGGAGCGGCATGAGGACTTGAATCAAGTCGCCCCCTATCTTCGCCGAGTATTCCGCCAGCTCAATTACATCTCGAGGAGACGGGCTGGAACAGCCGATGAGCACCGGAACGCGCTTGTCAACCATTTCCGTACCAATGCGCAACAGCTCTTTGCGCTCTTGACGGTCAAGCATCGTGTATTCGGCGGCCTCCACCGCGGCGATGGAGATCGCGTCGCAGTCCGCCGCCATAAAATCGATTTCCTTCTGAAGGGCCTTGTAATTGACCCGATCTTCTTCGTCGAAAGGAGTAAGGCAGGCTCCAATGATGCCTTTGATGGGTTTTGTCAGTCCCATAGTCGTCAGTTCAGGATCTCCGCTACAATCCTAGCATGGCCGGCGTCGCTGCCCTTCACTCGCAGTGGTAGAGCAATAATTCGGGTTGTTTTGCCGACAATGCTTCCAAGGTTTGCGACATTCTCGGCAATCAAGACGTCGTTCCCGAGTAACATACGGTGCACCGGGAAATCAAATCCTTTCGGCCGAAGCGGCGTCGGAAGGTCAACCGTAATGCAGTCGATGCCGAACATCTTGATC
>JAHKKJ010000761.1 GCA_020027655.1 Deltaproteobacteria bacterium
CGCAGAAATTATACACCGAACTTCTGGGACACGACGCTAGATCCAGCGTAATGCAACATCCGGTTCACTCTCTGTTGGAAGTCGGGACGACAGCGACTAAAGACTCTTGCTGGTCCGCAATAGCCTTGTGGCGGGAAACCGCCAGGCCGACCCCGCCTAAAATGGCCACCGACGATATCACTAGACGGAGACTAATCGCTTCGGACAAAACAACAACTCCAGCAAGCGCTGCCAACACCGGCACTGCTAGTTGGACCGTAGCCGCCCGTGTCGCTGTCAGCCGAGGCAACGCGGCGTACCACAGCACATAACCAACTCCCGATGTAATGGATCCGGACAAGGCTGCCCAGAGAAAACCCATTGGAGTTATGGTCAGCGTCGATAGCCATAACAAAATGAGGCCGATGACCAAGGGCACCGTGCGCAGAAAATTGTCCGTAGTGACGCCGACTGGATCACTCGCGCCGCGGCCTCTGAGAGAGTAAACACCCCAGGCGATTCCGGCGATGGCCATGAGTAAAGATCCGAGGATGGACGGGGCAGTGATCCCTGGGGACACTAAATAAATCAGACCAGAGATGGCGATGAATAATCCCAACCACTCCAATATCTCCGGTCTTTCACCCGCATAGAGGCCGACCGCGATCATCGTGATTTGCACCGCTGCGAAGAGAATTAGCGCTCCGGTTCCCGCGCTCAGGCTTATGTAAGCGAAAGAAAAGGTTACGGCATATAGAAAAAGCATTGATGCAGAAATCCAACTGCCGCCGGATTTCCCGAAGGATTCCTTCCGGCGGAAAGCGGCGATTATCCACAGAGTGACCGCGCCGGTGATCAGCCTGACCGCTGTGTAACTCGCCGGGTCGATGATCGGCCCAGCCAATGCCAAACGGCAGAACACGGAATTGCCGGCAAAGGCGATGAGAGCGAGAACTGTGAGAGCCGCCGTGGCGGATCCTTTCGTAGATGACGTTCGCACCGTTAGGTTGACCAGCTAGACGACTGCTGATCGTTCGTCACTCTTGAGTGCGGGGGTTTGCGGGCAAAGAAATTCACTCCTTGAACGAAAAGGTCTTCGGACAACTTAGCTTTAGCAGAGGTACCTTTGTAACAATCGAAGCGCTCGACGATCTTGCCGTCCGTCAAACCAACGTCGGCGGTGATTTCATAAAGCTCTACCTCCGGCAGAGCGCCGCCAATTCACGCTGCCCAGAGATCGACATCGCTTCGTGCCACCAGTGAAAGCTCTCTTTGAACCACGACATCGGCGAGATGTAAGCGGCCGCCCGGACGTAGCACTCTATATACCTCGCGAAATGCGCGATCTTTGGCAGGCGATAAATTGAGGACGCCGTTGGAGATGACCACATCCACACTCTCGCTCGCCACCGGTAAGTCCTCGGCTATGCCTCGGCGAACCTCTACGTTTTCCCATAGGCCGGCTTTCAATGCGCCGCGCTTGGCCAACTCGAGCATGGAGGGGGTCATATCGATTCCAATCGCGTGTCCCGGCGGGCCGGCGCGGCGTGCGGCAAGCATCAGATCCATGCCGGCGCCGCAGCCGATATCAAGCACTGTCTCGCCCGGTTCGATGGGACCGATGCGGTGCGGATTGCCGACGCCGGCAAAGGACGCGGTGCATTCAGAGGGAATCGTTGCCAACTCATCCGGATTGTACCGGAGCATGCGGCAAGCATACTCCGGTCCTCGATGAAAATGAAAGTTTCCCGTCGGTTCCCGCGCCACCCGATCGTACTCCGCGCGCACTAGCCCGCGCAATCTATCTACATCGAAGCCTACCGGGCACGTTGTTGCCATGACTCTTCTCCCCGCAATCGGGTATACTTCGCATATGGCTGATAGCTTATGGCATTATAGTCAGAACATACGAGCCATACGCTATGAGCCATACGCCATAAGCCAACTGAAGCTACGCCTCAACAACGAGTTTCCCCTCGAGCCGCACAGGTTGGGAAATGTTAAAATAGTTGGGCGAAGTCTTCATCACGTTCTCGTGGATCTCCCTGAATTGCTCCGCTGTGCCGTTGCCTTTGATCCTAACCACGTATTGAATCGATTCGTAGCCGGGCTTGACGTTTGGGTCGAGGCCGAGAAAGCCGCGCAAATCCAATTGCCCGGAGGTTTCGATCTCGACCTTGCTGAGAGCGATCCCGTTCACGGCAGCGCCCGCCACATAGCCCACCATGATACAGGCGTTGAGCGCTGTCATCAGATACTCCTGCGGATTGGGAGCGGTGTTTTCACCCAGTAGTTCCAGCGGTTCATCGACATTGATCTTGAAGCGGCGCTGAACCTCCTTGCCACCAATCTTGTACGAATCGATAGAGGTCTCGGAGCGGGTCTGGCCCTTCCATGCCGATTTCACCCGGAACTCCACCAATCCCTTGGCGGGGTCATCCTTGACCTGCTCAATGATATTTTTAAGGGCGTCAGTATCGACGCCGTTGACTACGTTCCCCTGCTTTATTGCTGTCACAGACATGTTTGATCCTCCTTGTTTTTCTTCTTGGGTTTTGGTTTCAAATCTTACGAGACGTCGTTTGGTTCACGCATTGGGCACCGAGGTCGAATTGGGCTCCGATTTTATCGGCTTCTGCGAGGGGTAATCGTTGCCTTCAGCAAGTACGAGTCGCCCTGGTTTCCGTAGCATCGGAAACAGGGGAGGTGACGAGCCAACCTGAATTGTGCCGAGCAATTCAAACCCGTGCTGCTGATAGAGTGGGATACTTTTTGGGCTCGACGATTCGAGATAGGCGAGTTTGCCCTCGCCATCGCACCGTTCAAGCGCGTGTTTCAGCAACGCCGAGC
>JAHKKJ010000762.1 GCA_020027655.1 Deltaproteobacteria bacterium
CACTTTTACGTTACCGATTTCAACGACGTGACTCGCGCAAAGGTGCAAAGGGCGCCAAGTGACTGGCCGAGGCCCGTCATCCCGAGCGAATGCGAGGGATCTAAGAAAGATTTCTCCCTTTGATCGAAATGACAAAGCGCGTTCTTTGCGAGCTTGGCGTCCCTTCGACTTTGCTGCTCAGGACATGCTTGGCGCGATGAATGAATTGATCGTGACTCAGATTTCCCGCAATCCGAGATGCGAAAAGGTGTCAGGAACTTTTTCAGCTTTAAGATCTCTGGTGAGGAGAGCTCATGATTAGAACTTCAATCTGCGACTTATTGGGGATCGAGCTACCGATAATCCAGGCACCGATTTCAAATGCTACTTGCCCCGAACTTGCCGCAGCCGTATCGAACAGCGGTGGCCTTGGCATGCTTTCGGTAACCTGGCGCCAGCCCGACGAGATCCGTGCTGTCATACGAGAGACGCGCTCGTTGACCGAAAAACCATTCGGTATCAATTTGGTCTTGGAAAGTGATGTTCACGATCGACTGAATATCTGCTTAGAGGAAGGCGTGAAGATCGTCTCACTTTTTTGGGGAGAGCCAAACAGCTATATCCGGGCGTCGCATCAGGCAGGGGCACTTGTAATGCACTCTGTGGGCAGCGTGTCTGAGGCACAAGAAGCTGCGTCAGCAGGCGCCGATGTGATTGTCGCTCAGGGCTGGGAGGCCGGAGGCCATGTCCGCGGCACGGTTAGTACGCTTACCTTGGTGCCGGCCGTGGTAGATGCGGTGGCCCCCATTCCAGTCGTGGCGGCAGGCGGGATTGCCGATGGGCGCGGTATCGCGGCGGCCTTCGCGCTCGGCGCCTCAGCCGTTTGGCTTGGCACACGGTTCGTCGCGTCTGAAGAAGCTCTGGCTCATCATACTTATAAGCAGAAACTCCTTGCCGCAGGGGTCGGTGATACCATCTATTCGACGCTCTTTGATGTGGGTTGGGAGAATGCAGCGCATCGCGCCTTGCGCAATAGCACCGTGGAGATCTGGGAGAAGGCCGGATGTCCGCCCAGGGGTAAGCGCCCAAACGAAGGCCAGGTCATCGCGCGAAAAGCCGATGGCACTCCTATCGTCCGCTACAGCTTTAGCCAGCCACTTGAAACGATGCAGGGCGACGTCGAAGGCATGGTGCATTATGCCGGTCAAAGCGTGGGGCTCATAAAAGACATCCAGCCGGCGGCAAGGATCGTGCAACAATTGAAGCAAGAAACTGAGCAGGTCATGGGACAGTGGCAGTGATGCGCAAAGGTTATGCTGCATAAGGATGCCAGGCAGGAAGGAACAAGAATATTGCGGCCCTATCACACGGGGGGGAACATGCAAAAGCCATCGTCACTGCTCACGCTCGGCACAGCGGCTGGTCCGTCGCTGCGACCGGACCGGGCGCAATCGTCCAATCTGCTAACCGTCAACGGGACGCATTATGTCGTTGACGCCGGCGACGGCGCCGCACGCCGTCTTGCGCAGACTGGTATTGATGTCCGAGAGATCGGAATCATTTCTATTACGCACCATCATGACGATCACACGGCGGGTCTTGGGACGCTGATGTCCTTGGCGTGGGATCGCCAACGTACGAAGCCGATCAACGTCTATGGCCCGCCCAGGACAGAAGAGCTGGTCAAGGCCGCTGTGCAGTATTTCAACATAAGTGCCGAGATCAGGATTGCCGATGGAGGTCGCACCGTACCGATAGCCCAGGTGTTTTTCGGTCATGATGTCGGCACCGGGTTGATTTACCAGGACGCAAACATCAAGGTGAGGGCGGTCGAAAACAGCCATTTTGATTTCCACAACGGCGGCCGGGGATCCGACAAGCACAAGTCCTATTCCTATCGGTTTGAAACGGCTGATCGCGTGATTGTGTTTACGGGGGATACCGGCCCCAGCGATGCGGTCACTGAACTCGCGAAAGACGCTGATCTACTCGTCACTGAAACTTGTTCGTGCGAGGATCGCAAGCAATTTATGATCAAAGATGGTCGCTGGCAAGCCATGAGCCCTGCCGAGCAGGAGGGCATTATGCGACAGGCCACCCAAGGTCACATGACTCTTGATGTTATTGGGAAACTGGCGGCACGAGCAAACGTCAAAACCGTGGTGTTGTCGCACCTGACCCAACGGTTTGGTACCGACGATTATACGCCATGGGCCGAGGAGGTGAAGAAACACTTTTCCGGCCAGGTGCTCATCGCCAAAGACCTGATGGAGTTTTAACCCGTTCGATTTCGAGATCAAAAGAAGTTAGGCGAAGGCATCACGCAGTTGGCGCGGTAGCATAAAAGGGGGACTCGATGGTGGTCGATGCAGTTGTGACGAAGCTTTCGTTCGACTCGGGTGCATCGGCATGGGACCGCTTTTCGACGCGGTTCTCCGCTTTGTATGTTCCGGCGCTTTTGGCTGCCGCCGACATCAAGGAAGGTCAACGTGTGCTCGATGTCGCTACCGGAACGGGGCCTTCAGCGGTTGAAGCCGCCGCCGTCGTGGGTCAGTCCGGACTTGTGCTAGCAACGGATCTTTCTCTCCCGATGCTGCAGAAAGCCAAGCCCAACGTTGAGCATTTGCCGGTGAGTCTTGTTGCCATGGCCGCCCAGGCCCTTGCCTGCGACGACTCGACTTTCGATGCCGTGATTTGCCACCTTGGTCTCATATTTTTTCCCGACGTGAGGCGCGGGCTGCGTGCGAGGTCTTCCGTGGCGACCATCATCATCACGAAGTCGGGGAACCCAGCGCCGAACCCATCAGCGATCTCGGGCGATAACGTCCGGGCGCGCTCGGTGATCGC
>JAHKKJ010000763.1 GCA_020027655.1 Deltaproteobacteria bacterium
CAGTCATAAGCCCCGAGCGCGCAGCCAAGGGAATCGACCAGCCGCTGCGTAGCGGCATGCACGCTCTCCTCGGTCAGATCGGCGAACTTCGAGGTAGCAGAGTATTCAGCTATTTTGTGGGTGATGCTATCCATTTCATGTGTTCCGTTGCTTGGTGCTGGTAGTGCTATAAAACATGAAACGCAGCAACAGACTATACGAGATCGAAGAACGAATGAAAAGAAAATACCGAGGTCAGGAACAAAGATCAGAGTGACTCGGTCCGGGATAACACACAAATGACTCCTTGCTCGTCTCGCATCGTAGAATTCTAGACAATAACGCCGATCTTTTTATTTATTTGTGCTAGGTGTAAGTCAGTCCCCACAACCAGTCGGAAAAATAGCCAAGTAGAGTTCAAGGAGGTCTCTAAAATCGCGTACCGTTGGATAGCTTTTGAAAACAAAGAGTCCAAAACACAGCTCTAAAGAGGATAACGATGAATTTCGTCAGTAAAGGTCAGCCGCTGACGCGCGCCGGACTCACCAAAGTGCTGGGGATGCTTGGGCTTGGACCCAACGACTCGGCCTACATATGGACGATGGTCGAAGTCGAAACCGCAGGTGTAACCCAGGGATTTGGTTTCCGCGTCGACCATCGGCCGCAGATTCTTTTTGAGCGCCATATCTTCAGGAAATACACGAACGGCCGTTTCGATAGTGAAGCGCCGGACATCTCCGGCCCTGCTGGTGGCTATGGACTGCTCTCCGAGCAATACAACAAGTTGGAAAAAGCTCTCGCGCTTTGCACCAAGGCAAAGTTGGGCGTCGAACCGGCGCTCAAGTCCGCATCTTGGGGCATGGGACAAGTTATGGGATTCAACCATCAGGTAGTTGGGTTTAAATCCGCTGCGAACATGGTGAAAGCGATGATTAAAGGCGAAGACCAACAACTCGCCGCTATGGCGGGGTTCCTCAACGCCAACGGTTTAACTGCGCGGCTTATTAACAAGGAGTGGGCGAGCTTTGCAAAAATTTACAACGGTCCGAACTACTGGCAAAACCAGTACGATGTGAAACTCGCGGAGCAGTATCAACGCTTTGCCAGTGGGTCGCTGCCCAATTTGGAAATGAGAACTGCGCAGGTCGCCCTGCTCTTTTTGGGCTACGCTCCGGGCAAGATCGACGGCATCATCGGACCCCGCACTCGCGCAGCAATCAAGACCTTCCGAATTGCAGCTGGTCTTCCGGCTGGTGAAGAGCTCGACGGGCCAGCTTATCAAGTCTTATGCAAGAAGGCGGCAATTCGGCCGTAGACTAGTTAACATTCCTGCCGAACAGCAGATCTTGGTACCCTTCTTCCAACAAAATTACTGAACGCCATAAAACTTTGCGGCATTGTCCCACGTCAGCTGCCGTTCGATTTTTTCTGGAACACCCTTGAATTGGCTGGCAATCGCTTCTTTCGAGCGAGGCCAAGTCGATCCGCCGTGCGGATAATCGCTTGCCCACATATAGTTGTCGATCATGTTGAATACGTCCGCTCCTAGAACCCCGATTCGATCTTCTTGAAAGGTAATGTAAACCTGCCGTCGAATACACTCGCTGGGTAGCGCCGAAACGGTCGGTGAGTCTGGCGATTCAGAGCGAGCCCTTTGCAACGTGCCGTCCATTTTGCTGATGAACGGATGCAGCCAGGAAACGTCATATTCCGCCAGTACAAAGCGAAGCTGCGGAAAACGTTCGAGCACCCCACCGAAAACGAGATCGGTAAGGAGATTCAAAGGCTCCAGGATGGCGCGGCGAACTGCGTTTCGCCCTTGCTGAAGCTGCGTAATCACTTTGAGCCGCGCCGCCATCCGGTCTCTCCCTTGGATGATATTGATGTGAAAGTGAAGCGGGAAATCCATATCCTGCGCCGCCGTCCATAGCGGGTCAAAACCGGGATCGGCGTAACTCATGCCGTCCGGTAATTGCGACGGAAGGACGACGCCCTTCAGCCCCAGTTTGGCACACCGCTTCATTTCATCCAGCGACCAGTCAACATCCAATGCGGAAAGCAAGCCTAATCCGATGAGGCGGCTGGGCGCTGCGGCGCAGTAATCGCGCATCCAGTCATTGTAGGCAACCAGTCCGGCTTTCTGAAGCGGTATCTCTTCTCCCTTGAGGCTGTAAAAATTCCGCGCCATGCTCGGATATAGAACTTCCATCTTGACGCCGTCTAAATCCATGTCGCCGATGCGTGCTGCTGGATCCCAGGGACCGCGCCAGTCCTCCCACTTAAAGGTTTCGATTATTTTGCGAAAGTTTCCACCGGCTTTATCCTGACCGGCGGTAAAGGTCATGCCCACGGGATCGGGCTCGTGACCATCAAAAACCATGTAAAGACCCTTTTTGCCGGGTGGATCCTGGACAAAATGAGGCCCGTGTTCACGCAACTGTTTGGGTATTCTTTCCCAAGCTTCAGGCGGCTCGTTCACGTGAGAATCCGCTGAGAAAAACTTCGCCTCTTCCATCGTTTTACCTCCATTGATGCTTAGCTCATTCATACGTCGTACTCGTCAGTCGAAGTCCCTAGCCTTTTTCTCACAACCGTGGCGCTTTAACCACCACGGTGGAATCGATGTCGGCGACGGTGGGCCGGCCGCACTTGGCCATGGTGATCTCGATCTCTTCGCGGAGGATTTCCAACACGCGAACGACGCCTTGCTCGCCTCCTAAGGCAAGGCCCCAAAAAAGCGGCCGGCCGATGAAAACCGCCTTGGCTCCCATGGCCAGGGCTTTCACCACGTCCGCGCCGCGACGGATGCCGCCATCGAGCAGAATTTCTGTCCTTCCTTAGGCTGCA
>JAHKKJ010000764.1 GCA_020027655.1 Deltaproteobacteria bacterium
TCCTTTAGAAGTTTCTCCCAATGAAGAAGATCCTTCTCATACTTATCAGTACTGAGGCCTCGCTCAGGCCGCCACTTTTTAAACCCCTGGTCCTTCGTGGCGCTGCCATAATAAAATCTCTCCAGTACGGCCTGCCCGTCAGGACTCAGGAGAAAGTCCGCCATGAGCAGTGCACCGTGGGGATGCGGCGGATTGACCGCGATCGCGGCGCTTCCCACGTTGGTCGGAACGATATCCATGGGCACCCATTCCAGCGGGGCGCCCTTCGAAGCCGCCAGCAAAGTGTGGGTTTGAAAAATCGCGGGAGACGCCACAATCTCTCCGCCAGCGATAACGTTAACCAAAGCCGGGGCATCGATTGAATAGAGTTTGATCTCCTGAGCTTTCAGCTTCTTTACAAACTCTTCTCCTTTGGTCTTGATCATCGCCCCGATGATCTTCCCGCTCGTCTCCCCGATGCTGATTCCCATCTTTCCCTTTAGCTCTGGATTCAAGAGCACCTCAAAGTTTTTTGAGGTGATCGGTTTGGATACGAGTGTCTTGTTGTACATGAAGCCGACATATGACTCTCTGGCAAGCGCCCAGTACACGAGACGCTTATCAGCGCGTTCCTTGGCGTCTTCCGGATAGGCCTTGAGATGAGGCGAGTCGTAAGGGCGAAGAAGTTTTCCGTCGCGCATGAACATCAGATTGCCCTCGGTCGTTTCGATGGCATCGGCGATGTTTCGCCGGGCTTTAGTCTCCTCCTCGAGCTTGACGGTCAAATCGCTTCCTGAGGCTCGAAAAGCTTCGACCTTAACGCCGGGATACTTTTTCTCGAAGACGTTGACGATCTCCTTGTAAGATCCACCCGCTAGCGACGTATACCACACGACCTTGCCTTCCGTTTTCGCTCCCGTGTAAAGGATTTGCTCGCGATCGGCGCCGAGATAGGGCGCCAACTCCTCTATCGACGAAGGCTTGCGGGCTTGCGTCCACCCCCCTGACGGCAAAAGCAAAAGAAGCAAAACAATGAAACCTACGGTTTGCATTTTTCTGGTCTCCTTTCTCGCGGCATCTCACCAGCTATCTTCTATCTTCTATCTTCTATCTTCGATCCTCAAACATCAGCAGCCTGCTAGTCTCCTTGTAAGCGTTTGCCTGCCAGCTCCGAGAGCTTCGCCGAAGGAGTAACGTACTCCAAGTCGGTCAGCACCTCGATCAGCGCTGAGCCGTCGGCGGCCATGGCTTTCTTGAATGCCGGTAAAAATTCCTCGTCGCGGCTGACCCTGAGTCCCAAGGCCCCGTAGCCGGTTCCCAGAGCCGCGAAGTCGGGATTCACGAGATCCGTGCCATACTGGCGACCCGGATACTGTGCTTCCTGATGCATGCGAATCGAGTTATAGCCTTCGTTGTTATAGACAATCGTAATGATGTTGGCGCCGTATTGTTTTGCCGTGGCCATTTCTTGACCCGTCATCAGAAATCCACCGTCGCCCACGTGTGCGACAACTAGCCGCTCAGGATGAGCAAGCTTGGCAGCCACCGCCGCAGGAACTCCCGGGCCCATGCAGCCTAACGTCGGTGAAATGTAGGAATCCGGCTGTTCGAATTCTATATAGCGCTGCGACCATTGGCCAAAGCTGCCCGCGTCCGTCGTCGTGATGGCATCCGCAGGCAGCGTGGCTTTGAGGTCCGCCATCACCCGTTCCATCGACACGCGCCTTGTGGGTCGCTCCGCCGGAGTGCAGTAACTTTTTTGCATGCTGTGATGTTCCGCGATCCATGATGCGCGGCTTTCGTTCGGCCGGGGTCCGGGATGTTTCAATGCTGTCAGCAATGCCTGCTTGGAGTCCGACACAATGCCCACATCGGGACGAGAATTCTGACCGATGTTCTGTTCGTCGGCATCGATCTGAATAAAGGGTTGCCCCGGCCTGGGTAGTGAAAAGCCGCCCGTTGTTTGCTGGTTCAATCGAGATCCAAGCACGACCACGAGGTCTGATTCGTTCGAGACTAAATCACGCGCATGTTTATTCGCGTTGGTCAGGTTGCCGAAGTAATTGGGATGGCTGTTCGGGAAAGCATCTTGTCGTTTGTAGGACGTAAGCACGGGAACCTGAAATTTCTCGGAAAAATCGATTAGCTCCTGCCAAGCGCGGGAATACTGAGTCCCGGATCCGGCCAGCAATATGGGTTTTTTAGCGGCATTGATCCGCCCGATCATCTCCTCAATCTGTTTCGGATCCGGACTGGGACGTGCCGGAGGATAGGGATCGATCATGGCGATGTCTGCGTCTTCTTCCAACATATCCCGCGGCAAGGAAACCACCACCGGACCTGGACGGCCGCTGCGCGCGAGGTGAAAGGCGCGCGTCATAACCCGCGGCACATGCCTCGAGTCATTGATCTCGATCACCCATTTGGCGATGCTGCCGAAGAAGTGGGTGTAGTCGATCTCCTGACCCGCTTCGCGCCCGCGGGCGCCGCGCCCCACCTGGCCAATCAGCAGCACCAGCGGCACCGAATCATACTTCGCGCTATGGACGGCGATACTGGCGTTGGTGGCGCCCGGACCGCGCGTCACCAGACAAACTCCGGGTGTGCGCGTCGCTTTGGCGTAGCCTTCCGCCATAAAGCAGGCGCAACCCTCCTGACGGTTGGTAATCAGTTTGATCTCCGGCATGTCGCACAGCCCATCCAGCACGGCCACATGACTTTCTCCCGGCACACAAAAGACATGTCGAACACCCTCGTTGCGAAGACATTGCGCTACTGCGTGACCACCTAGCATCCGGCTACCTCCCACTCACTATTTTTTTTTTGAGCTTCCTGCCTGCCCTAT
>JAHKKJ010000186.1 GCA_020027655.1 Deltaproteobacteria bacterium
TCGAGAACCGTCGCCGGCTTGAATCGCCAGACGTAACGCTTCACGCCCGTTATCTCCCACGCCTTTTTTGTGGAGCCGAACCTTGATGCCGACGCCGACGTCAGGAGATTCCTTCACGCTTACCGCGGCGGCGTCAGGATCGGCAAACCGCACGTTCTCTAATTCTCCCGGATCATTCAGCACACCATGCTGCGCAACAGCAACAAACGCTAACATGCGCGTTTTTGATGGTTCATTGACCAGCTTCTTGAAACCGAGGAAATTGACCGGGCCCGAGGAGCCGGCATCAATGGCGGTTGTCACCCCGCTCGCAAGGCAAAGCGAGTCGGCATTGAAACCGTACGGGTTGACGCCCCAGAAGCTGTGAACGTGGAAGTCAATGAGACCCGGGGTAACGTAGCAACCGCGGACGTCCAGGATCTTCTTCGCATTCTCGCGCGCAAGCTTTGATTGGATGGCCGCGACGCGCCCATCCATGATGGCCACGTCCGACTCCTGGCGCAGGCCCGAACCGGGATTCAGCACGGTGCCGCCGGTCAACAACAAATCGAGTGTGTCACTCATAAAATCGCAACAAAGAGATTAAGGAATCACCGCAATCGCGTTCACCTCTAACAACAACTCAGGTCGCGCCAAAGCCACGACCTGGACCATAGTGCTGGTTGGAAAGTTAGACCCCAATATCTCTCGTCTCGTTTCGTTGATGTCTCGATGATTGCGCACGTCGGTGGTGAAAATGTTCATCGCGACGACGTCGTTGAGTGTTCCGCCGGCGGCCTCAACGGCCTTTTTGATTTTCTCGATAATGTACCGCGTCTGCGCACGCGCATCTCCGGCACCCACTACATTGCCTTGCGGATCCGAAGCCGTCTGACCCGCGACAAATACCATGCGGCCCGGTTGGGCGATGGTGACCACCGAATAACTGCCGCGAGGTATCGGTAGTCCCTCAGGGTTCATTGCCGTCTTTGCCATAATTGTATGCCTCCTTTTTGAGTATTTGATTGTCGCGCAATGCCAGCAACTATTGTGCATCACCACCCGTGCTTGGCTCGAGCCGCAGAGTTTCTGCGCAGCTAGTCCAAGCCAAGCCACGCGCTCGCGGTTTCGTGAAAAAAAAGTTCTTCCAGCGCGGGCTCCCGCTCCAGAAGGCCCTGCTGCAGCTGGTAGCGGATCAACGTCTCTAAGGACTTCCGAGTTGAGACGTCAAAGCCGTAGCCATAAGGGTCGTAACCGATCGCTTCACTCAGCCACCGGGCTTCCTCTCTTTCTTCTTCGTTCATATACTTTTCGGCCAGGCCGCGCGCTTTGCGGAAAGCCGACAGCAGACTGTTTGCGATCCACGGCTGCTGCGCAACCAGTTCTTCCTGAAGGACCAGAGTATGGATAACCGGAATCACCTGGGTCCGACGAAAATAATCGGCTTCTTCCCCGTGATAATCACGGAATAGGCGACGCAGTCGAGAATTTTTTGCCAGAGAACCGTAAGGCTCCAGCGCGGCATCAATCTCGCCGTTCTCCACCAGTTCAATGGCGTGCTCCCGGGTTCTCGGGAGAGGGATGAAGTTCACAATCACGGATTTCGGCGGCGGGCAAACGGCCTCCTCGCCGACATCGGGCTCCGCCACATACCATTCCATTTCCTCCGGAGACACGCCGTATTCGTTCTGGAGCAGCCCGCGGAGCCAAACGGCGGTTGTGGCGTTGTAGCGATGCGCGCTCACACGCTTGCCCTTGAGTTCCGACGCATGGCTCAGAGTGGAGGTGACGGGACAAAAAATGCAGCGATGCCGAAACTGGCGCGCGGGAAAAATCGGCAACCCGCGAAGCGAGACCCCTCTCATCCGCGCGAGAATCAGAGAGGAAGTCGAACATTCGCCGCCGTCAATGGCGCCGCCAAGGATGGCCCGGTGGCGGGCCCCGGTATTATCCAGCCCGTCGCCGAATTGACTCTCGCAGCGCAGTTGGATCCCTTCAGGCCGAACAGTCCCGTCGAACAACGCGCGGGTGCGAGGAGTCACCGCAAAACCCAAGGTTAGTTTGATCGATTCGGCCATGTCATCCTCCGGGAAAGATTACGTCCATCCCCTCATCCATTTTTCCCTCAGCCTCACCTTGTTCGCGTAAAAGCGCCATTCGTAGGAGTAACCGCTCCCTGCTCTGCGGGCGCGCGCCACATCGGGGCGATTGAGCAGGATCTCTTTGCTGTTTGCCATCTCCGCGACAAACTCCGCTGTCGGCCCGGCAAATCCGATCGCGTGCGCCAAAACCTGGATCTTTGCCGTTCTTTCCAAATAAAGCGCGGTCATACAAGCTTCATCAATGCTCTTGCCCGCGGTGACGAGCCCGTGAGCCTTGATGATCACGGCCCTGCCCTGCCCCAGGATTCGAGCCAGGTCTGCGCCTTCTGCGTCATCTTTGATATGAATAGGCCGAGCATAAAAGGGTACGCCCTGCTCGAAAGGGATCGACTGCATGTGGACCGCGGCGACGGTCCTGTCCGCTAGACTCAACACGATGCACATCGGCGCATGCGCGTGGGCAATCGCTTGCACATCCGGTCTGGCTTTGAATATCTGGGTATAGATAGGCGCCTCGAAGGGCGGCGTGCCGACGCCCGAGATCTTTCTTCCTGAATAATCGAAGCGGACGAGCCAATCCTTGCGCTCCTCGCCTGCCGGCGGACGAATCGATTTGACCATGATGCCTTTCTCCCCCGGCAGCCGTACTCCGATATGGCCCCATATATCGCCCATCTCCCATTCGAGAATGCTGGAGGCGATCTTCAAATCCCGCTCTAGCGTCTTGACGGAATTGGCACCGTTGAATTTTTTTTTCATACCGACAAGACGGCTCCGATCGTTACCAAGGAATCTGTTCGTACCGACAATTCGCCCGGGAAATCGAACTGCCTTTACCATGGATCATAAAGAAAGCTCGTCGCCCGCCGCAAACATCGCACATAATTCATCGCCGTTGCAAATCCTGCAGCTCTTATCTGCGGTGCCGGCTCCGCGAGGGCGCTGCAAAGTGAACTGAAAACACATGCCCGACTCAAGCGCTCTTCAAGCTCTCGTCGAAAATTGCGTCGGCCTCGCCCGCTCGCAGGTGCCGCGCGCGCTCCGGACCGCCCGGATTGCTCACGCGCATGATTTTCAGCGCCGACCACCTGTGTCGCCTCACAAAGCGAAGTTGCGACGATCGTCGCCGAAAACAACTTCAACGTAATTCTTGTTTCCAGAAACAAAACCTTTACTAGCCATCCACTTGCATTGCTCGGTGTCAACCACACTTTCTTGACGCGTTGCTTCACACTGTGTTAGAGCCGTCTTAACAAGCGTATTGGGGAGAATTCCACTTATGGGAACACTTGCCGAAGACATTGAGAGAGCGCGCGGTTTATACCGATCCATCACGACGCCTTGGAAGCGGCCGCGTTTCCCCGATCCGCCATCTGAATTCTTGTCGCCGGAAAAATTTCTCGAGCTCGCTAAGGAAGCCGTTCTGGTGCATCACACGAAGATCAATCACCCCTTCTGCGTAAAATTATTTCGCGGCGAGTGGACGGTGAAGCAGCTGCACGGCTGGATCAAGCAGGAGTATCACGCGGTCATGCAGACGCTGAGAAACGACGCGAACATTGTCGCCAACGCGGGAACGCTGGCCGAGATTCGCGAGCAACTGGGCGTGCTGATCGAAGAAGCGGGAGAAGACATCTGCGGCGGCAAATATCCGGCTCACCCGGAGCTCTTCGTCAGAATGGGCGAGGGACTCGGTTTGAAGCGAGAGGAGATTGTCAACTCCGAGCCTTCGGCGCTGATGCAATTGATCATCGATGAAGAGCGCTATCGAGGGTTGCGCCTAACGATCGGCGGCTTGCCGTCCAACCTGCGCCTCGGCGAAAGGATCAACGCTCTGGTTTTTGCGATTTGGGCCGAGGTTTTGCGTGATAAATATCATGTTCCCGAGAAGGCCCTGGATTTCTTTCACGCCCACGCGGTCGATGAGGAACACGGAAAAGTCGGCGAGCGCGTCATCATGAGCAGGGCCACGACCAAGGAAGCTCAAACCGACATCTGGATGAGACTGAAAAAAGGCCAGGCCAAGCAGTGGATCAATTACGACGCTTACTACGAAGCGGCCGAGATCGCCGGCGAAGAAGTCCTCGGATGATTTTCCGCAGAGCAGTGCGCTCGTGAAGGCGATGAAAAAAACACTTTTAACGGCGGTTCTGCTGTTAATTTTTACACCACTGGTTTCGGCGCAAGAGAAGAAACTCGAACCTCTGGTCGTTTCTTATGCGTCGGTGTCCGGCAGCCGGGCGCCGTTGTGGATCGCTAAAGAGATGGGCCTTTTCGAGAAGTATGGCTTGGACGGAAGGCCCATCTATGTTCCCGCGGGTTACCCTTCTGTGAGTGCCTTGATTAGCGGTGATGTTCAGTTCATCGCCACCGGCGGATCAGTGGTCGCAGCGGCAGCCGCGCGGGGCGCCCAGGTGGTCATGGTGGCGACTCTGGGGTCCATTGCTTATAAGCTCATGGCTCACCCGTCGATCTCCACCATTGAAGGACTCAGAGGCAAAGTGATCGGCGGGCTTCGGCCCGGCACGACGACGGACTTCGTGCTCCAACGGATTCTCCTCAAAGTCGGCCTCACCCCCGGCAAAGATGTCACGATCCTTCCCACAGGGCTGAGCCGATCCGACGAGAGACTACTCTTGATGTTTCAGGGCAAGATCCAGGCGACCATCGGAACCGTCGATAACGTCGCACAGCTGGAGTTGAAGGGCTTGAAGGTGAACGTTATAGCCGATCCGCTCGAATTGGGAGTCTCGACACCTGCTAGTGACATCTCCTCCACACGCCCGTTTTTAGCCAACCAGCGCAATCGGGCAAAGGCATTTCTCAGGGCTTTTTGCGAAGCGAATTGGCTGGGCAGAAATGATAAGGAAGTGGCTTTTCGCGTTTACCGGAAATACATGAGGATCGACGAGCCCAAGCTATTGGACTCGATGCATCGAAACTACCTGTTGACATCCATTCCCGTCAAACCCTATCCCATAGAGGATGCCATTCAGGCGGATCTTGAAGACTTGAGTTCGAGCATCGCCGAGCTGAGAGGCAAGAAAGCGTCCGACTTCATGGATACATCGCTATTAAGAGAATTGGAGAACGAAGGATTTTTTGCCCGCCTGCACGCGCAAAAGACGAGGTAGTTCGTTGGCAGAACGCAATTCTCCTGAGTGGAATTTGCTATGCCCGTTGTAAGGCTTGCCTATAGGGATGAAGACCGAACGCCGGTTATTTTCTGCATCAAAGAGATGGCTCGGTGCCACTACGATGTCGACGTCGAGGTCGTCCTGATCAAAGGGACAAAGGACTACGAAGCGGCGCTGTTCAATCATTCTTGTGACGTGATCATCGAGCATCTGGAGTATCTCTACCCCGCGGCTGCGCAGGGAAAGAAGGTTACCCTGTTCTGCGCGCCGAGCCTGAGGCGGGGATTGGAGTTAGTCGTCCCCGCCGACGTGCAAAACGCGGAAGCTTTCAGAGGGAAAAAGTTGGCAGTTCGCGCCTCCGGCAGACCCCACGCGCTCGTGCTGTGGCTCAGGATGATGGGGTTGGAGAACGACATGAAGATCCAGATCATCGGCGATGATGAAGTCGGTCGCTGGGGACAGTGGAAAAAAGTCGTGAGCGGCGAATGCATCGCTACCTTCATGTCCGATTTGTACCTGCCGAACGCGCTTGCCGCCGGCTTGAAGGTTTTGCCGGTGCCGGATCTCCCGGTGGTGGCTCATTACGCCCAAGCTTGTTTGTCTGAATTTGCCAGAGAGAATTCAGATCTACTTAGAGATTATACCAAAGCGGTAATTCACGCCGTTTGTTTGATGATCCTGAGAAGAGACGAGGCTTTGGAAGTTGTCAGCCAGGAACCGATGAAGCGGATGAAGATTACAAATCAGCGTGAGTTGGAAAGGCAGTTCGACTCGATTGTAAAGCTGCTGCAGCTAAAACCCTATCCAACGCCGCAAGCGGTCGCCAATACTTTCGAGATTGCCACCGCGGAATTCGGCGCCGCCGACATCAATCCATTGACGCTCTGGGATCTCCATTGGGTAAAAGAGCAGGACGACGCCGGCTTCATCGATAATTTGATCGCGCAGCTGAAACGCTATTAGGTTGATGAAAAAAGGTGTACATGCTTCGAGGGTTTTCCAGCATCCTGCGAGTAATATTGGGGCTAATCAGAATGTTCAAAACCATCAGTAACGGAATTTCTCCCGAGGCGATCCCCTTCGTAATAGCGCTTCTGCTAATTTCCACAGGTTCGGCATCTGCGCAAGAGAAGAAGCCAGAAGCCCTCAACGTTGCCTACACCTCAGCCACCGCAACCCGCGCTCCCCTCTGGATTGCAAAGGAAATGGGACTGTTTGAAAAATACGGAGTCGATATCCGGCTCATCTACATTCGGGCGGGCAGCCCGTCGATCAGCGCGCTCGTTTCCGGAGACGTTCAGGTGAGCTCGGATCCTGCCGCAGCCGCGGTCATTGCAGCGGCGCGCGGTGCTCCCGTCGTCGTGATCGGCACCTATGGCTTGGCTAGCTATCGGTTAGTGGCTCATCCGTCGATCACGTCGGCGCAACATCTCAAAGGAAAAACCATCGCCAGCGTTCGACCCGGCAGCGGCCCTGACGCCCTCTTGCACCGGTTCCTGCCAAAGCTCGGATTGGTGCCCGGCAAAGATGTGGCGATCCTTCCCACGGGCATTTCGGAATCGAACAGGAGAATCACCGGCATGTTGCAAGGCAACTTCGACGCAACTTTGGCAAGCTGGGACAATATCGTGCAAATGGATCTCCTGGGCCAGAAGATCAACGTGCTCGCCGACCCCACTGATTTTGGCGTGCGCACTTCGGTGAGTGATTTTACT
>JAHKKJ010000765.1 GCA_020027655.1 Deltaproteobacteria bacterium
GGAAAACCTGGTCGCTCCGGGACGAGCGAAGAGCAACCGCAGAAAAGCCGCCAAAAAGCCGAATTGGCAAACCTACGTTGACACGTGGGCTCGACGGCGAAACGCGTACGAATCAGCAATCAAGACACCTGTTTTCGTCACGCCTACGTTGTTGAAGCAGCAAGAGGAAGAGCTGGCTGAGGCGGCCCGCCGAACGATGCGTCCGTCACGCAGTCGCACGCCTTCGATGCTGGTTGGAGAATTGGCGCACCGTTTTCTTGAAGATTGGGACTTCGCTCAAGGCGTAGAACACTATGGCGACCGGCTGGCTCCCTTCCTGGACCAATGGCTGCCCATGGAACTCCGACCGGAGCGCACCCGGATACACGCCGATCTGACAGAAATCTTTAGCGTTTTTTTTGGCTCAAAGATTTATTCCGAGCTGGCAACATCCCAAATCCTTGGCCGCGAGGTCCCCTTATTGATGCCTTGGGACGGCCAAATCATGGAAGGCGTCATCGACCTTATCTATGAGCATGATGGCTTGCTTTACTTGGCGGACTATAAGACAGATAGGATTGCCAGAGAGGAACTGACACAAGGCGCAGAACGCTACCGCCAGCAAGCGCAAATCTATTCCCGAGCTACGCGGCAAAGTCTTCAAAGAGAAGTCGCGGCTTTTAAAGTAATTTTCCTACGGCTGGGTGAAGCGGTCCGAGTGCCTCTGGATGCAACCAAGGAAATTCCGTCTCCCATCCAACTCAGACTCTTATGAAAATACTATTTTTTGACATCGAGACTGTCCCCACAGAACAATCGCTCCATGACAACGGCCTGCTCGAATCGCAGATCAAACTCGACGAGGCCGAGATCATCAAGAAGCTAAGCCTCTCCGCCGCAACGGCCCGCATTCTGTGTTTAGCTTACGCTCTAGAGCCGCCCCTCGATTCGCCAGTCTCGGTTTTGGACGGAGACGAACGAGACATCCTACAAGGGTTTTGGAAACTCGCCACCGAAACCAGTCTATTCGTCGGTCACAATCTTCTGGATTTCGATCTCCGATTTATTTATCAGCGGTCTGTGATTCACCAGATCAAGCCGTCCCGGGAGATTCCATTCGCTCGCTTCCGAAATGCACCGATATTCGACACGATGCACGAATGGAGCAAATGGGGGCGAGAGCACGTGAGCCTTGACCTGCTCGCCCGAGCCTTGGGAATCCCCTCACCAAAGGAAAACATCGATGGATCGAAAGTATATCCTTATTTCCGCGCCGGCAGATTTCCTGAGATCTGCGAGTACTGCAGCCGCGATGTGGAAACGGTAAGGCAGGTTTACCGCCGACTGACCTTTGCATCTATACAAAGTCCTGAAAGGTAGGATGCTCACGGGTATATCATCGTCGCTGGTTTCTCCAACGGCATGGGGGATTCGCTGCGCATCACCGAGATCGGTAAAGCTGCCGCTCAAAACGGTTGCAAGTCTCGCCTGTGAGGAGTAGGTTTCAACTGCCTATTGACCAGAGTTGCTTTCCGGAGGTTTAAACTATGCCCAGAGCAGTGATAAGCCGTGCCCGGCGATCGAAGCCAGAAGTAGAAAAGGAATTCAGTAAAGTCGTGGACGAAGCCGCAGAGCAAAAAGAAAACACGGACTCGAAGACACAGGAACTTGCCAGGCTGCGCCAGGCAGAGATACAGCAGGCAGTCGAGGGGATTTCCGTAGAGGGGGTTGTCCAAAATCTGTCTAACCTGGGCCTGGAGATTTCCAAGGCTCTTGCCGAAATTTCAGGAAAACTTGTTTCCGAGGTGGAACGGTTGACCTCGATCCGCGAGGCTGTCGCCCTGCAAACGAAAGAATTGGAGCGGCTGCACAAGATCGATATTGCGGCCACTGCCATCGATCATCTCGTCCTGGATTACCAATCGCAGAAGCAGACGCTAGAGGCGGAAATATCTGCTCAACGCGAGGCATGGTCGGCAGAAGAACTGCAGCGGGCCCGCGAGCAGAAAGAATACGAGGAGAATCTTAAAAAGCAGCGCCAGCGGGAGGTAGAGGATTACGAATACAAGAAGGTCTTAGAGCGCAAGAAGGCCCAGGATAAATACGAAGAAGAAACGCGCGTGCTCGAGAAGAAAAACAAGGAGAAACAAGAAGAAATCGAGAAGAGCTGGAAGCAGCGCGAAACAGCTCTCAGAGAAAAAGAGGAGGAAGGGGCCCGCCTACGCAAGGAAGTCGACGAATTCCCTGCCCGGCTTAAGATGGAAGTTGATGTGACGGTTAGCAACGCGGTCAAATCAGCGGAGCAGAGGTTTGAGCAAGAAAGAATTCTGCTGAAAAAGGAGAGCGAATCGGAAAGGCGGCTCGCCGAATTGCAGATTCAAGCGCTGCAAGACCAGCTAGCGCGGCAATCAGCTGAAATCGAGAAACAGCGTGCACAGGTCGAAGACGCCAAACGTCAGGTTCAGGACATCGCGATTAAGGCGATCGAAGGAGCATCCGGAGCCCAGGCCTTAAGCCATATTGACAAGATCGCGATGGAGCAGGCCAAAACCCGCGCACCTCAAAGCTAAAGTCCGAGAAGCAGCGTCAAC
Source organism: Deltaproteobacteria bacterium (assembly GCA_020027655.1). GTDB lineage: Bacteria > Desulfobacterota > Binatia > UBA9968 > UBA9968 > DAIRFP01. Next base: position 2,571 of record JAHKKJ010000765.1, read on the forward strand.
CGTTCTTGGTTGATAGGTGTCCTCAGTTTTTTCCTTTAGCAACCAGAAAACTAGCCTGCCCCGTTAATTCCCTCCACGGTTCAGGGACTCCTCGGCCATCGGGATGTCAGCACTACGATTTATACCCATGTGTTGAATCGTGGCGGTAGAGGGGTGAACAGTCCGGCTGATCGCCTATGACAACTGTAGCGCCAGCCGAAAAAAGCCGCCGATCGTTAGGGAGATAAGCCGCCGCCCCCGGTCGGCTTTTGG
>JAHKKJ010000766.1 GCA_020027655.1 Deltaproteobacteria bacterium
ACGGACCATCGGTCACGAGCCGTTTGCCGTTGCGCACCCGGACGCTGGTCGCCATCGATGTTGGGTGCAGCGGATTGGCGGCCAGATACTGCCCGCTCGCGTGGATTTGGTGAGCGAGCTGCGTGGACTCTGCGTAACACTCCTGCCGCTCGGTCTCGCTCAACGCTTGCTCGTCCAGATAAATCAGCAACATATATTTCATGTCAGTGCCTCCATCCCTTAGTCGAACGGGGAACGCCCGGATCGACACTTCGGCGGCAAATTTTTTATCATCGCCAGCGCTTGACCCACTCGATGTGACATTAGATAGTCGTTCGCCGGCAGCCAAAATCGACAACGCGATTCCATCTCAGCCTAATTCAGCCAGCCGCCGCTCCAGAAACCGCCGTTCCGGCTCCTGCTCTGTAAGGCTCAGAGCTCGTTTGTAGGAGGCTCGGGCTTCCGCTCTTCGCCCCAGCCGCCGGCAGAGATCCGCCCGCGCCGCATGGGCGAGGTGGTAGTCCGAGAGATCGCCGCGTCCCAGGATGGCGTCGATCAGTACAAGCCCCGCAGACGGACCGTCGCGCATTGCCACCGCCACCGCGCGGTTCAGCTCGACCACGGGCGACGGCTCCGCCTGCGCCAGCAGGTCGTACAGCGCGACGATCTGGGCCCAGTCCGTGGCGGCGGCGTTGGGTGCGTTAGCGTGCACTGCTGCGATCGCCGCTTGGATGGTGTATGGGCCGACCTGGCGTAGCGCCAGCGCCCGTTCCACCAGCGCCGAGCCCTCCGCGATCTGATCCCGGTTCCAAAGCAAACGGTCCTGGTCATTGAGCAGGATCAACTCCCCGCTCGGCGATGTGCGCGCGGCGCGGCGCGAGTCGTGGAGCAGCATCAGCCCGAGCAGTCCCAGCGCTTCTGGCTCCGGCAGCAACTCCACAAGCAGCCGACCGAGGCTGATCGCTTCGCTTGAAAGATCGTGCCGCGTGAGTGCCGCACCGGACGACGCGGAGTATCCCTCGTTGAACACGAGGTAGAGGACCCGAAGGACGGCATCGAGCCGGTCCGGCAGATCGGCCGCCGAGGGTACTTCATAGGGAATACGCGCGTTGCGAATCTTTGCCTTGGCGCGCACGATGCGCTGCGCCACTGTGGGCGGCGATGAGAGAAAGGCCCGCGCGACCTCCTCGGTTGTGAGGCCGCAGACTTCGCGCAGCGTCATCGCCACTTGAGCGTCCGGCGACAGGGCTGGATGGCAGCAGGTGAAGATGAGGCGCAGCCGGTCGTCCTTGATGCTTTCGTCGTTCCACGCCTCGGGATCATCGGTGTCAGCCACGAGTCGCCTGTCGATATCGTCCGGCAACGGCTGGAATCGGGTGCGCCGGCGGATTGCGTCGATGGCCTTGAAACGGCCGGTCGATACGAGCCAGGCGCGCGGATTGACGGGCACACCATCGCGCGGCCATTGCTCCAAAGCTGCCCTGAAAGCGTCGTGCAGCGCCTCCTCGGCGATATCGAAGTCGCCGAGGAGGCGGATTAACGTGGCGAGGACGTGGCGGGAGTCGGAGCGGTAGACAGCGTCCACCGTGTGGCGCGCGTGTTCAGCCGCAGTCCCTAAACCGGCTTGTGGGTTGCGATCCATAACCTGTTGCCTCTTGTTTCGGGTCAGCGTGGGGGTAACGAGTCAGAGCGGAGAATCGATTTCCAATTTTCCAATAATCCGATCACGCTCTAAACATGATTAATTTTCTCGCAATCGGTCCCAAAATCAATAAGGGACCGTAGATCGGCGGCAAGGCGAGTCCTATAAAACGATAGAGGCCTTAACGACTTGAACTGCTTGAACGTATTGAACGCTTTGAACGGCCGCTATGTCAGCGCCCAGCGAGCAGTTTCTCGATCTGCGCAGTAATCCGAGGATCCGCAGGTTCGACGGCACTTTCGAACACGGCTACCGGCTGCCCCGCCTTGTCGAGGAGATACTTGTGGAAATTCCAGCGCGGCGGCTTCCCGGTCCTCACGGAAAGCTCTTGAAAGAGCGGGTTTGCGTTCGCGCCCACGACGGACGTCTTCGCGAACATCGGGAACGTCACGCCGTAGTTCAACTGGCAGAACTGCGCGATCTGCTTGTTCGACCCCGGCTCCTGGCCGCCGAAATCGTTTGCCGGAAACCCGAGGACCACGAACCTTTTCTCGCGATAGCGGCGATATAATTTTTCCAAGCCGTCGTACTGCGGCGTGTAGCCGCATTCGCTCGCTGTGTTGACCACCAGCAGCACTTTCCCGTGGAACCGGCAGAGCGAGACGGGCTCGTCCTGCAGGCTCACGAGTTTGTGATCAAGGACAGGTGGGCAAGGAGACTCCGCCGCGATGCTTGGCGCTGGAGCGGCGAATACTGCGAGCGCGACGACGACAAATGCGAGCATGCTTTGGAACAAAGATAGGCAACCTTTCCAGTTTTGGATGTAGGAGACAGCCGTAGGTCTCATTCGCGCCTTCTCATCTTGCTAAAAAGCAGTAAATCCGTCCGGCCCCTCCGCGCGGAGAGGTGTTGGCGCAGCTTCCATTCTCATGTGACGAGTTCCATATGGCGTATCTGCCAGACGGATCACCGCCAGGCCCTAGTCCATCGGAGTGACCCACCTGCGCCTGCATGTCGGAAGATTCCGACGTCCAGTCGCCGCAAGTCCGTCCAGCCATGACCCTACCTTCGGTGGTCGAGCCGGTCAGGATGTCATGTTCGGTGGGGTTCGGTGAGTCGGGCCAATTGCCGGGAACGGGTTGGCCGCGCTCATCAACAAACAGAGTAGCGTCTCCTTTGCGGGCGTGCAGCTCGGCAAGAT
>JAHKKJ010000187.1 GCA_020027655.1 Deltaproteobacteria bacterium
CCGATCCATTGGTCATACACAGCCATACAGCCGGCGAATACTGGGAGCGGCACGGCTCGATGACTCACACCGACCCTCGCGATGGAAGCGATGTGGAGATTCCGGCGAACGTGCGGATGTACGCCCTTGCCGGTGCGCCTCACGCTGCGATAGCGGCCGACAATCCTCGTTGGATCGGCCAGCTGCCAGCAAACAATATTTCACCGCAACCGTTCCTGCGCGCCTGCTTTGTGATGATGGATCGGTGGTCGACCACCGGTGAGCCGCCGCCGCCGAGCCGCGTCCCCAAACGGTCCGATGGCACCTTGGTATCACCGGGAGAGGCGCTGGCGCATTTTCCAAAAATCCGCGGCGTAAACCTTCCCGCTACCCCGAGCCGGTTGCCATATTGGAACTACGGCCCCGACTTCGATCGTGGAATCATGAGTGTGTTCCCGCCTGAAGCAGTGAAGGGTAAAGAATATCCCGTCCAGGTTCCGCAAGTCGATGCCGACGGCAATGACATGGGCGGAGTGCGTTATCCGGACATGCAAGTGCCGTTGGGCACCTACCTCGGCTGGGCATTGCGCAAAGCAGGCTTCGCCGAGGGTGAGCTGCTTTCCACCAACGGCTGTATCGTTACCTTTGCGCGCACGAAGGCAGAGCGTGAAAAGAACGCCGATCCTCGTCTCTCGATTGAAGAGCGCTATGCTAGCCATGCGGCATACGTGGAGGCGGTGAGACGAGCGGTCGATGGTCTGGTCAAAGAAGGATTAATGCTACCGGAAGACGGCGAGCGCTACATCGAGGCCGCACGGAAAAAGAATCCCTTGGACCCATCTGTGCCGTTGGAACCGTTGGTGACAGCGGGCCGTGAGGACTAGCCTAACCGGCTGCTGAAAAAGACTCATATGCTTCGTTGCGCTCAATCGTCTCGCTACAACGTACTGGTTAAGTACGCCTCCGCTCGTCAATTTATCGCGCGCCTCGCCTTTGAGATCTTTTTAAGCAGCCTGCAAGTAGAGTTTTTCGGCAATTCGAAATGAGTACGATTCTTGGTGAACCTTGCTCCGCTAAGATTATCTAGATTGGAGAGATTCATACCACCGCGTTGAGAAGCTTGAGAGAGGTTCAAAATGTGTACACAAACGTTGACACAGACAAGTCTCCTGAATACACTTGCTTAAAAGGAGCCGTACAAATGAAAGTAGCGGGAATACGGGAACTGCGAGCTAAGACTGCTGTGTTGTTCGCGAGTGGGGAACCGGTTCTAGTCACCAAGCACGGAAAGGTGTCTGGAGTCTATGTTCCTCTGGACGAACCGGATCGGCTCCCGGATGATCTGCGGCGCGAGCTGGCAGGGGTGATTGGTAGGCACTTAGCTAAGGTACTTAAGCGCAAGGGGGTCACTGAGCGGAATATCAAAGAGGATTTTGATGCCTATCGCAGGCGTCGTCGCTGATGCCAATGTCCTGCTCTCAGCGGCGGTGGGAAAAGCGGCGCTCCGGGTTTTGACCGAGTTTGATATCGCGGTCCACGTTGCCCAATTCAACACAGATGAGGTGGCTGAGTACCTGCCATACATGGCTCGAAAGTACGGACTACACGTTGAGATTGTCGAGATGCAGTGGAAATTGCTCCCGCTCCGCATTCACCCCGTGGACGATTACCGCGGCCGATTGCAACAAGCGGTCGTCGACCTGAAGCGCCGAGACCCAAAGGACGCCCATGCGCTCGCATTGGCTCGCTCGTTAGCCTTACCGATCTGGTCGAACGATCGGGATTTAAGTGGCCTGGACGTCGAGTGTTACAGCACCGCACGGTTGTTGCGTGTCCTCTATGAGCAAAATGCCTTTCGCAGGTGAACGCTCAAATTAACCTGCAGTTTTACTTAGATGTCACGAATTGTCTTAACGGTGTGTGTGTTGATGATAAGCCGTTAGGACAGGAGAAGAAGAATTCATATGGCTGAGCCTATGGAAGAACTCCGGGGAAAAGTCGCAATTTCGTGCCGCATCTTGGCGATGGAAGGTTTGGTTGACGAGATTCTGGGTCATGTGAGCGCTCGGATCGCTGGCGGAGATGAAATGTGGATACGCTGCCGGAGCCCGGAGGAGGAAGGGATACGGTACACGACGGTCGATGCCATACGGCGGGTGGACTTCGACGGTAAAGGACTGCACAACGGGGAACCATACCGTGTGCCGAACGAACTGCCGATTCACGGCGAGATCTATAAAAAGCGCCCTGATGTGGGCTGCGTTATTCACGCCCATCCTAAGGAAGCGCTCATTTGCGGCATAACCGAATTAGAATTCCGTCCCATCTTCGGCGCGTTCAACATAACCGCCATGCGCATGGCGTTAGATGGCATCCCGGTATTTCCGCGCTCCTATCTCGTCACCCGGCCGGAGCTTGCCGCTCCTATGATTGAAATCATGGGTAAGAAACCGATCTGCCTGATGACGGGTCATGGGATTACCGTCACCGGTAAGACGGTCGAAGAAGCTACAGTGCGCGCTTTGAACTTCAACACGCTAGCCAAGGCGACGTTGCAGGTGGCTCAAACCGGCCGAAAAGCGCCGGATATCTCGCGTGAAGATATTGAGAAACTCCCCGATCTTGGATCCACCTTCAATGACACCTGGGTTTGGCGCTACTACGTGAGGAAGCTCAAAGAAGAAGATCTCCGTTTAAGCCATTGATCCGATAGTAAATATTGCGTGCTATTGCTGAGCCCTCGTTCGCCGATTTCGGCGAGAGCGTAACAGCCTGTGCTGCGGTTGTCCTTCGGCATTCTTTGGCGTTGGTCACAATCCGTAGAGTCGTTTCGGGTTATCACCCAAAATTTTTTGCGCTAGCGACGGGCTGATTTTGCCACCGTGCGCCAGGGTTTGGATGGCCTCGATATCGTTGGAGTAGTCGGCGTGGCCGTAGTCGGTGCCGACCATGAGATTATCTTCGCCGGCGTACTCGACTACGTAGGAAAAATCATCGGATGTTTGGCAAGCGACATAAATCCGATTGTCGCGCAATAAACTACCGGCAGCGAGATTGCGCTCCTTGGGACGAACTTGGGAAAGCGCGTGCCCCGCGTACTTGCGCTGAAACTCGCGTTCGGCTTGCGTCCGGATAACCAGATCGTTGATCGCATAGGGAATCCATTGGGAAGTTGTTTCCACAAATGACCACCGTAGATCGGGAAACCTTGCCGGGACTCCCTGATAGATCAAGTTATTGAACGCACCCACCGATGGAAGCTTGAAGCGTGAAAATACGTCCAGTCCAAACTGATCGTAGTAACCAAAATTTCCTGTGCCGGCGTGAATGCAAATCGGCAGGTCGAGCCGTTGCGCCTCTTCATAGACAGGAAACAGAGAGCTATCCGATAGCAGGCGCTCCCCCTCGAAGCCGCGCATGAAAACGCCGCAGGCGCCGTTGGCTTTGCCAAAATTGATTTCTTCGATGGCGCGGTCCATGCACCGAAGCGGAGGGAGGACAATCCAGCGAAGCCGACCTTTCCCCAGTTTCCAGATTTGAGCGAGCCAGCGGTTGTAACCGCGACAAAGCGCTAACTCGACTTCGGCCCGCGCCGTCAGCGGCCGTAAAAAAAGCGATGGATAAAGAACCTGGATGTCGATGCCCAATGAGTCCATGTGACCGAGTCGTGAGGAGACATCGGTAAGATCACGTGACTCCTCGGGGACGTTGAGGCCAAGATTAGAGTTGGGGAAGACACGCTCATCGATGCGCCAATACTCGACTCCGTTCTTGCTCGAAACTAGGAGCTCGGGTGCAAAGCGGCGGTCTTCTTCCAGCATGAAGCTCCAGGTTCGCTCCGTTTCAATCACATGCGCGTCGGCATCGATGACGTTCATGAATCAGGTTTCCTCCTGAAGATTTGGCTTCTTAGCAGGCTGCTGAAAAAAACTCACCTGCTTCGTTGCGCTCAATCGCCTCTCTCCGACTGGCCTACAGCCGATGGCTTATAGCGTATGGTTTCTTCGTACCATCTATATGCCATAAGCGATCAGCCATAAGCGACCTCGGGGTGCGCGCCTCGCATCCGAGATCTTTTTGAGCAACCTGCAAGCCGTCAGATAGGCTGAAGCGAAGATTGTTTCCAAGATTCCACCGGCAGCCTCCTTCTAGTCGTACGAGCCAGTTCTGTCAACTCGACTGTGACAAATGGAGGAAATTTCGGTCCCCTGCAAAGTTGACATAGCAAAGCGATGTCGACTAATGTCCGACCAGGATGGGCATTTCCTCTAGAAGCGTATGCTAGGAAAGTTGCAGATCTTTTCTTGTTTGTCCGCGCGCGGCCGCGCAACGCCACGCACTCTTCTGACAATACTTCTCATATTCGGATTAGGCTGTGTTGTTTTCGTAGGTGCGGTGGAAATTTTTTACCGATTGAAAGCACCCTATCGAGCATTCGGCGGAGCCCGCGAGCTCCCCCAGTTTCGGAGGGGAGGGTCGACAGTGGCAGCAACTTTCGTGGTGGATCCGGATTTCGGTTTCCGTCCGGTTTTCGGTAATGGCCACTATACCGTGTTTGGCACGCTTGCGAATGACTATCCACTAACCAAGTCTAACGGCAAGAAGCGGCTCCTTTTCATTGGCGACTCTGTCACTCGTCGCGGTCATATCGTCGACGCTCTGAAGGACGAGTACGGCTCGCTCAAATACGAGTACTGGAACGCCGGAGTCGAATCTTTCAACACAGTCCAAGAGGTACGGTACTATAAGCATTTCAATCGCGCCCTGCGCCCCGACGAGGTCTTCCTTACGTTTCACCTGAACGATTTTGAGACCACTCCGGTCGCGTTCCGGGATGCCAACGGAAGCCTCGTTGTGTACGCGCCTAATTTTCCGGTTCAACGGATCAACCCGTGGCTATTTCAGCACAGTTACTTTTATCGCTCCTGGATTGGAGTGACTACGGCCCGGAAAACGGAGCGGGTGGGAATCATTAACGAGGTACGCGTGAGCTTAGAGGAACTGAAGCAATTGGTTGACGCTGATGGCGCTCGCCTAACAGTCTTGGTATTGCCAATTCTGCGACCCCTAAATGAGTGGAATGCCGAATACCGGGAGAATCGCCGTCGCATCCTGGACATCCTCGGATCATTACGAGTCCGGTATTTTGATCTGCTGGAGCCGTTGAATCAGGCATTCGCTGATGGTGTCTCCGTGGTTGAGCAAGGTGACGATCTTTTCTGGCATCCGAGTCGCGAGGTTGCTAAATACTTCGGTGCATATCTTCGGAGGCAAGGCCTTTTAGCGGGTACGGATGGGCTATGAGTTTTTGTAGAAGAACGTAGAAGAACATAAATCAGAAATCCGCGGGATGCTTACAGGGCAAACCAACATGGGGTAAGGAGAAGGCACTCATGAAACGATGGCGGCTCGGTCTTGTAACGGGCTTGTTGATAGTTGCGCCTGTTCTACTTTCGAATGCTACCGCGCAGGACAAGCCTCTCAAGAAGATCTATTGGGGCGTGTCGACTTTGTCGCCCAACTTGTGGATACCGTGGATTGCCAAGGAGGCGAAGATCTTCGAAAAAAATGGACTGGATGTGGAGCCGATCCTACTTCGGGGCTCCGGCCAAACCTCACAAGCCATGGTGTCTGGCAGCCTCTTTGCCTCGTCAGTCGCCCTGCCGGCCGTGATGCTAGCGGATCTCAACGGCGCCGATCTGCTGAACGTGGCGCACGGGATTGCAGCGCAGGGCAGTAGGCTCATGGTGAAACCGGAGATTCGAAAGATCGAAGATCTCAAGGGCAAAAAGATCGGGATATCGAGCTTGGGCTCAGCGGGAGACTTGCTATTCGGTTACGTCTTACGCAAGTACGGCATCGACACAAACCGGGAAGTCTTTTGGCTAGCCGTCGGTAACACGGCCGAGCGGCTCCAGGCACTGTACTCTGGGGCGGTCGATGCCGCAGACCTTACTTTTCCCGCGGACCTGCAGGCGGAGCGGAAGGGATTTCGCGTCTTGCTCGATGCCAAAAAAGAGATCGTTTATCCGACGGCGTCCGTGGTTACGCGGCGCAAGACAATCAAGGAGGATCGCGACACGGTGATGCGCTTCGTGCGATCCTATGTGGAAGGCATCGCCTTTTTGAAACAGAACAAGGAGTTCAGCCAGAAGGTCTTGGCCAAATACTTAAGGACCAGCGATCCGGAGTATTTGGAAGGCGCCTACACTATTTTCAAGCAAGATTTCATTGCCGCGCCGTATCCCATCACCAAGGGACTGGAAGCCATCTACGATATCGTCGCCTTCCGAAGACCCGAGATCCGCAGCCACCAGCCCGAGGAATTCGTCGATACGAGCTTCGTCGCTGAGTTGGACAAGAGCGGGTTTATCAAGAGGCTCTATGAGCAAAAGTAGACAGGAAACGATTCAAGAGTTTGCCGCAAAGAATGCAAGGGGCACACAAAAAATGGGAAGTATTGAAGAAAGTTGATGCTTGAAGCCTGGCGCCCGACTTTCTGAACTTAGCGTTCTTTGGCGCGCCAGGATAAGCTTGGTCGATCTAATATTGTGAAAGGAGATCTGCGGTTAAATTCTTCTCTTCTCACGCGATCCATTCGGAAACCGGTGCTTTGGCCTCATGGAGCGGCTGGCAGACGATATCCACCAGGCTCGGACCACCGTGCGCCAGCGCTTCTTTCAGTACTTTGCCAAGTTCTTTAGGCTCGGTGACTCGCCAGCTCTTCACGCCGAAGGCGGCAGCCACGGCGGCGTGATCGGTGGGGTCGAAGTCAACCGAGAAGTAGCGCTCGTCGTAACCTGACTTTTGCCCGGCTTTGATCCAGCCGTAAGTAGCGTTGGAAATCACGATGAAGGTTATCGGCAGCCGGTGTCGCAACACCGTCTCGAGCTCGCCGCAGGTGAACCCGAAGCTGCCGTCGCCCATTACTGCTACGCATTTCACTTTTGGTC
>JAHKKJ010000767.1 GCA_020027655.1 Deltaproteobacteria bacterium
CTTGGCCAAAAGTTTGGCCGGCGAAAGCTGCCTGCCATTCACGGCGACCGGATCACCGCGCACATAGTCGATCTCCACGTACTCCGCCCGTTTCGGCGCCTTCTCCACCGGCCGGCACCAGACGAACATATCGGCCGGCGGCTCCTTCCAAGGGTCCTCCAAGATCCCGCCCTCGTAACTGATATGAAAAATATTGCGATCAGTGCTGTACGGCCGTGCTTTCGTCACCGGTACCGCGATCCCATGTTTTCGCGCGTAGGCGATCAACGAAGTCCGCGAGTGCAAATTCCACAGACGCCACGGCGCAATGACTTTGATGCTGGGCTTCAGGGCGTAATACGTCAGCTCAAAGCGCACCTGATCGTTGCCCTTACCGGTGGCGCCATGGGAGACAGCGTCGGCACGTTCTTTGGCGGCGACATCGATCTGCGCCTTGGCAATCAGCGGCCGGGCGATTGAGGTGCCCAACAAATAGGATCCTTCGTAGACGGCATTGGCGCGCAGCATGGGAAAGACGTACTCCTTAACAAATTCCTCCCGCAAGTCGCCGACAACGACTTTGCTCGCACCGGTTTTAATGGCTTTACGGCGAATCGCCTGCAGATCCTCGCCTTGACCGAGGTCGGCACAGAAAGCGATAACCTCACATCCGTACTGTTCCATGAGCCAACGCAAAATAACCGAAGTGTCCAGTCCGCCCGAATAGGCCAAAACAACCTTGTTCACTTTCATCTTGTCTTTTTAGTCCTCTAGCAGCGTGCTGAAAAACTCAGATTACAGGTTGCTCAAAAAGATCTTAGAGGCGAGGCGCTCACATTGAATAATTTGAACTGCTTGAACCATTTGAACCGTTCGTGCAGCAGCCGGTTAGGTTGTAATCCACGGGTCATCGTCCAGATCTTTGAAGCTCCTTAGCAGCCAAACCATAATCGCCTTCTGCACATGGAGGCGGTTTTCAGCCTGATCAAAGGCAATGCATTGGGATCCTTCCAACACTTCGTGGGTTATCTCCTGACCGCGATGGGCTGGGAGACAGTGCATAACCACTGCATCCTTTTTCGCCATTGCCACGACTCTCTCGTTCACCTGATAACCGCGAAAGGCTTTGATTCGTTTCGCGGTTTCTTCCTCTTGCCCCATGCTGGCCCAAACATCCGTGTAAACTGCGTCAGCGCCCGTGACGGCTTCTTCGACGGAGTGCGTCACCGTAATTCGCGCCCCGTCTTTTCGTGCCTGCTCTTCGATTTCTCTGTTCGGCTCGTAACCTTTAGGACATGCCACGGCGAACGAAATCGGCAGCTTTTCCGCCGCCTCCATCCAAGAGTGGACCATATTATTGCCATCCCCGACGAAAGCGACCTTTAACCCTTTCAGTTCCCCTTTGTGCTCTATGAGCGTGAGACAATCAGCAAGCACCTGGCAGGGATGGGACAGATCCGTGAGCGCGTTGATCACCGGCACCGAGGCATGCGCGGCCATTTCTTCCAGCGTGCTTTGCGAAAAGGTTCGCACCGTGATGAGGTCCACCCATCGGCTGAGACTGCGGGCGCAGTCAGCGGGAGTCTCCCGCACCCCGAGTTGGACTTCATTGGGGCCCAGGAACACAGCATGGCCGCCGAGTTGCACCATCCCCGCCTCGAAGGTTACGCGCGTGCGCAAGCTCGGTTTTTCGAAGATCATCGCCAGACATTTGCGGGCCAACAGCGGATGGGGAATCTCCTGTCTTTGCTTCCGTTTCAGTCCCGTCGCTAGCGCAAAGATCCTGACCATCTCCTCACGACTGAGATCCCTGAAATTCAATAGGTCGCGCTTGTTCATAAGAACAATGAAACTTCTGGTTACTGGCGTGCGAGCACTTTGTCTAAAATAGCAAGCCCATGTTGGATTTCTTTTTGCGTGATGGTCAGCGGCGGAACAAAACGAAGAACCTTATAGGCCGTGCAATTAATCAGGAGTCCCTCTTCCATGCAGGCATCGACGATCTTTGCCCCCTCTATCTCCAACTCCAGTCCAAGCATAAGTCCCTTGCCGCGAATGCTCTTAACGAAAGGAAAACGATCTTTCAGCTTGCCCAGGCCGCGTACAAAAACTTTTTCCATCCTGGCACAGTTCTTAAGCACCCCGCCTTGCAACAGGGTTTTCATTACCGCCAAGCCGACGCTGCAAACCAGCGGGTTACCGCCAAAAGTCGAAGCATGGCTCCCAGGGACAAAACTTTGCGCCACCGCTTCTCGTGCCAGCATCGCGCCCAACGGCAACCCACCCCCTAAAGCCTTTGCCAGTGTCATGATATCCGGCGTCACGCCGAAGTGTTCATAGCCGAAAAGTTTCCCGGTCCGTCCCATGCCTGTTTGTACTTCGTCGAATATCAGGAGCAAGCCACGGCGGTCGCACAGCTCTCGGAGAGCCTGCAGATAATCTTCATCAGGCACATTGATGCCACCCTCGCCCTGGATGGGTTCCACGAGAATGCCCACCGTTTTTTGCGTGTCGATCGCCTCCTCAGCGGCCCGCAGGTCATTAAAAGGGATCTGGCGAAAGCCCTCCGGCAACGGGTCGTACCCCGCCCTTACCTTTTCCTGGCCCGTCGCTGTTAACGTGGCGAGTGTGCGTCCATGAAAGGAATTGTGGGCGGAGAGGATCTCATATTTGCCGCCGAGATGCGCCGCGCCGTAGCGCCGCGCCAATTTGATGGCGGCTTCGTTGGCTTCTGCACCGCTGTTACAAAAAAAAACGCGGTCAGCGAATGAATGGCGGCAAAGCTCCCGCGCCAGCTCCGACTGCGGCAGAATATGATAGAGGTTGGAGACATGCAGTA
>JAHKKJ010000768.1 GCA_020027655.1 Deltaproteobacteria bacterium
ACGAATATTTTGTTTTCATACCCCCCCCTTCGGCTAAAGTGAGCATAGTCACTCTTGAGCATAGTTACTCTGTGGAAGAAAATCAATGTCTTTATAGGAGGTTGCGTTACCCACATGGGGGTCCTCACATGGGGGTCCTCACATGGGGGTCAAATCACTTTTGAAAAGTGCCCTACCCGGTCTCGGCTGCTTGCACCTTTATGGCAAGCTCTTAATTTAATGTAGTGTTAGTATGCTGAGCCAAATTCTAACGGCGATGAGTCCGACCATTGCGCTGTAAATATATCGCAGAATGGGGGTGGGAAGCCGGCAGTGGATTCTCTCTCCAGCCAGCGCGCCGATGCCGGCTCCGATAACCACGACCGTTGCCATGAGCCAAGGTATTTGGCCGGTAGCAAGCTTGCCGAGAAATCCGGAGCACGTATTCATCATCGCGATAAAGAGGCTGCTGCCGATGGCAATTCTTGTCGGGACCTTGAGGATATAAATCAGCAACGGAACGAAGAGGAAATTTCCCGCGCCAAGAAAGCCAATCAGAATCCCTGTGACAAACGAGCATAGAGATAAGGGAACCGGCGCCACAGACACCTTTTCGAGCGATACTTTTTCCAGTTCCTGGCTCGGAGCGGGAAGAAACATCATGGCAAGGACGAGAAGGGTAGCAATGCCGAAAAGCAGCAGTAGAAATGGTTCCGACGTCCATTTTGATGCCACTCCGCCGACAAAAGAGGCAACGGCCGAAGCGGTCCCGGCGACAAGCGCGATTCGTCCATGGACACGGCCGCTACGTAGGTGCGCCAATCCACCGACGACGCTCGAGAAAAAGACCTGTGTGATGACCACCGCGGCAACGGTCTTGGCGTCGAGCCTCTCCAAGCCAAAAAGCGGCGGAACGTAGTAGAGGAGGGGAAACATCACCACGCCTCCTCCGAAACCCAAAAGCCCGGCAAAAAACCCGCCGATGGCGCCAATAGAGGCCAGGCTGGCGATGAGCATGGGGCTCATCGTCCGATCCCGGAGCCGGTCATGAGGAAAAGATCGGCTACGGTCGTCAACAGGTAACCGATGCTCACATAGGCGTTGAAATCAAAGAAGGCGCGATTGATCCTCGAAAGGTCGGTTGGAGTAACCAGACGGTGCTCCCAGAACAAAATAATTGCAATGATCACAAAGCCGAGCCAATAGATAACTCCCATCTGAGCAGAAAGCCCCACTGCGGCGAGAAAGATCACCGTACAGATGTGGAAGAAACTAGAAAACCGCAAAGCGCCTGCAACACCAAAACGAACCGGAATGGAATGAAGCCCCTCCTGGCGATCGAATGCGTGGTCTTGGAGCGAATAAATGACATCGAAACCAGCCAGCCAGAAGAGCACGGCCAAGCCGAGGAAAAAGGGCGTTGCCAGCTCCGGTAAATCGATGGGTGAACCCGAAACTGCGAGCCACGCTCCCATGGGGGCAAGCGAAAGAGCAAGCCCAAGAAACAGGTGTGAGGCCCAGGTAAAGCGCTTGGTCAAAGAATAAAAGAAAACAATCGCCAGAGCGACCGGGGATAAGACAAAGCAGACGAAATTGAGTTGATAGGCGGCGTAAACGAAAACTACGGAACTCGCCAGCGTGAGCAATACAGCCTCCCAGACCTTGACGGTTCCCTGAGGTAGTTCCCACTGCTGCGTACGTGGATTGAGGGCGTCGAATTTCCGATCGGCTAAACGATTGAAAGCCATAGCCGCGCTTCTCGCGCTGATCATCGCAATCAAAATCCAGACAAGACTGCGGAGAGTGACCGGATGAGAGGGCCAGGCGAGGGCGACGGACGCAAGCGCGAAAGGCAGCGCGAAGACCGTGTGGGTAAATCGAATCAGGCTGGCGTAGTTATGGAGCTTAAAAAGCAATGGCATTAGCGTATTTTTTTAGAGTAAGAGCATAGCGCAAACAGCACCGCGGAAGGAAACGCGACGAAGTTCGCGATGGAGGCATCGCGAGAAAAGGGCTCACTTACGTGTTCCGTTCAGATGGTGTTTGAGGATCTTGATGCCGAAGTTGCGGCCCTGTAGCGGTTCGCTGCCAATCAGCGCGACCGGCTCATAATATTGATTCACCCAATCCATGATTTGTTTACCGTAACGTGGATCGGCGCCAAACTGTCCAACGCCGAACTCCGACGGATTATTGTCGACCAGCATCACATAGTCAGGCGGCCGGGCTTTGAAGTCGTCAACTATTCTCTTCTCGCCAAAGATGATGATCTCCGGCATCATGAAATTCACGTAAGGTAAAGTCGCCGTTCTTCGCGCTAAATAGTTGAGCATGATCCCTTCGGGTAGCCCGACAAAAGTCGCCTCCCGAGGAGTCTTTGCTTCGATCCACTCGAGGGCCAGGGCGGTCACCCTGCCGGAAATTCGCACCTTGGGCCCATAGGTGAGGATCATGTCGCCGCCGTTGCCAACAGCGAAATTCTTTAGCCGGTAGATCTCGTGCGATCTGGTGAGATGATAAACGCTCGCCGCCACTAGAACGGCAACGGCCAGTGAACGGAACACAACTCCACAACCCCAGCGCTCTTTCAGTAACTTGGGAATCCAGTAAGTGAGGCATATGAAGAGCACCAGAGTCGCTGGCATCGCCATGTAGAAACCCACGTGGTAGAGGTGAACGTTCAGGACGATCTTGGGGAGCAGCGCGAGCGCAAACGCGGTCCACAAAACCATCGGCAAGAAACTCCGCCACGATTCCATCTGGCGGGGATGTTTTACCAGCAGCGCGATAAAGATCGCCAGGGCGAGGAAGGTCGTCAAAGGAAGGGCTCGAGGGAGA
>JAHKKJ010000769.1 GCA_020027655.1 Deltaproteobacteria bacterium
CGAAGACCGGCGATACTACGTGACCGCGCCGCGGAAAGCGTGCGGATGCAATCACCTTCACTGCCCAACCCCCTTCACCATCGTTTCACGGTTCCGCAAAGCTCTTGCAGGTAGCCAATAACGCAGATAGGAGACATGACGATTTGATAGATCAGCGTGTAGACCAAAAATCCCCCGAAGTTCCGGCGAACTTTAAGGTCGAGCGTATCGAACACCGCTTTTTGCTTCCGATACATTACGACGATAATGGCAAACGCCATGGGAAACAGAATGAGAGTTTGCGGTCCAGCGATGTAAAACCTCCCGGTCAACGCCAAAACAACGCCGGGGAGAAAGACAAAGGTGTAAAATAAATCAACCAGAGGAATGACGAAATCGATGGCGATGAAAAAGCTCGAAAGACGAGAATTTTTCCATGCCAAGGAGCCGTACTGTTTCAATCCCTCGATCATTCCTCTGGCCCATCGTCTGCGCTGACGGTAGAAACTTTTGAAGTCAATTGGCGCGGACGTGAACCCGATGGCGCTTGCTTCAAATCCAATGCGGCACCCCGCTTCGAGCAGAGCCCATGTGAGCACGATATCTTCGCCGATCACCGGCGACCAGCCTCGAATTTTTCGAACGGCTTCGGTGCGAAACGCGCTGAAAGCCCCTTGCGCGACCAGAGTTCCTTGATAGAGAGATTGCTGCCTTTTAGCCGAGGCGATTCCGGTAAAATAATCCCATTCCTGCAAACGCGCCATAAAACTTTCGCGGGAATTCTTGACGAGTACGCATCCAGCAACAGCGGCTGTGCCGCGAGGGTCCGACAGCAGTCGCGCGACAATTCGCTTAAGCGCCTGAGGGTGAAGAAAGGTGTCGGCGTCGATGGTTACGACGATTTCATTGGTCACGTCCTTGAGTCCCCGGTTAAGAGCGCGAGCCTTGCCGCCGTGATGCGCCCTGACAATTTTTAGATTGGGAAGTTTGAGCGAGGAAAGAATCTCAACTGTTCCGTCGGTTGAGCCGTCATCCACGACAATGACTTGCACGAGAGCGGGATAGTCTTGCCCCCCAATACCGCGAAACGTCTCACGCACGTTGTCGGCTTCATTATAGGCAGCCATCAAGACCGTGACGGGAGGGTACTTGATATCGAGTCGTAAAGGAGGCGGCGCATCCAAGATGATACTCGCGACGATGTGAGCATTAAGAAAGCCGGGAAACAAAGCGATGAATAATATGATCAGAATCGCTGGAAACGGGCCGGTGATTGGGGAAAGTTCTTCAAGCCAAGGTCTGGCGAGAAAAACTGAGATCAAGAACCATACGGTTGCGAAACCTGTAGCAATGACGAATTTTGCCTTGACAGGAATATAGAAAGATTTCTGAGCACGGATTCCGATATCTGATTTGTCCGCTGATGACAGCTCAGCAGCATACGGCGATGCATCGGTTGGAGCGAAGTCTTCAGTGTTTTTGGGCGTAGGATTGGCCATAAAAAAACTGCCTTACCCGTGTGCGCAATCGACATGCCAGTATCAAAGTGCCGAAAAACAAGGAAAATTTTCGTCAGATTTGACGTAGCTTGTGCTCCGCTGGACAAAGTTGTCACGAGACGAGAGTACTCGTCGGCTACCCATGTTCGTTATGGAGAAGGTGAAGATTCACGAGAAGTTCTTGTCATGATGCGTCGCAAGGAGGAAAAGGCGGGCAAGAAAGCAACTCGACGGAACGCTATCCTTATATATAGATATATATACAGCGCGCCCATGGCTCCCCAAACCTTTTTAAAGAAGCCCCTTTTGAGCGCCCCTATGTAATATTATCGAAGTAGGGCAGGTCCGACACGTGGTCATACTTGCTGAATTGCTTTTGGGTGAGCCCCGAATGGATGAAATCTGCGATGCGAACATCATGAGCTGTAAGGCGTTACTTGACAAGATTTCTTTAACCGAGTGATATTGAGTGATATTGAGTAGTGATGGTTGCCAACTAAATTAATTGGCAAGACTACGAAAACGCGGTGCGATTTTACCGTCGGTATGCCACAGGCGTACGGACCACGGGAGGTATTATGGCGATCAGTCATCTTACATTGCGGCAAGCCGTCGTCGATGGAGCGAACTTTCTCGTACGGGTGGGAGCGATTTCTATGAGCCACCATGGCAACTTTAGCGTGCGTGTGCCCAACACCGACACGATTCTGCTAACTGCCACCAGCTCTTTCGATAATCTGAAACCTGAGAACTTGGCGCTTCTCGATCTGGAAGGCCGGCTTTTGGAAGGGGAGATCAACCCGACCAACGCCGAGATCGTCCACATGCACGCTGTCGTTTACAAGCAGCGGCCCGAGACCGGCGCGGTGGTCCACACCCACTCCACCTATGCGACGAGCTTCGCGCTGGCGAGCCGATCCATCGGCTGCTCATACGAGGCGCTGGTGCGCTCGGATATGATCGATGGTGTGCCCCTGGCGCACTATGGGCCGCGCGGCTCCGCTGCGTCAGTGGATAACATCGCCACGGCCCTGTCCAGCGCGAAGAACACCAAGGCCGTGCTGCTGGAAAATCACGGCGTGCTGGCTTTCGGCCCAGACCCCGCGGCTGCGGCGCGGGCCAACCTCATCGTCGAAGAGGCGGCGCAGATGGCGATATACGCCGAGGTGCTGGGAGGCGCGAAACCTATACCGTCTGAGATGCTGAGAGCCACCGTCGGCCGTAGAGACGAGTTTGCTCGCGCAGGTACACGGCGGGCATAGGGAAGTTCGCTGAATCCATCGAATGAATTGACAGGCTCGGAACGTTGCCAGAATTACTCAATCAACTTCTGAGACG
>JAHKKJ010000011.1 GCA_020027655.1 Deltaproteobacteria bacterium
TTGCTAAGACCGAACGGGACGATCTTCCATTATCGGGCTTTTTCATTTGTCCACCGTCGCGCTTCTGAGGACGACGCGGGAGTCCTCGCCATCGGTTTCTGTCCAGGCAACCTGCAGTTGATTTTTCATTAGGGCCAAGACCGGCCGGCCGGCGTTGCCTTTGGCGCGGCTGATCTGCTGGATCGGGCTCCAGGTGCGGCCGTCGGCGGCGAGAGTGCGCATAAAAATTTGCGCCTTGTTGTCGCGGTCGAGATTGCTCCACGCCAAATAAACCCGGTCGTCATTCCCCACGGCGAGAGTCGCGTAAAGCGTCTCCGGAGCCGTGTTGGCCTGAACCAATTGGCGCGGCGCAAAACTCTTGCCGTCGTCTTTGGACACGCTGTAATAAATGCCCGCCTCCTGCTCCGAGCGGCCGAGGGTGAACCAGCTGACGTGGAGCTGGCCGCGGCTGTCCCGTCCGATGGTCGGGCCCGAGTGAGGACAGGAGGGGACTTGCCAGCCGTCGTTGCTGATCTCCACCGGCGCGCCGAAGCTGCTAGCACCGTCGGTTGACTTGCGTAGTACGTGGTTGCGAATCTTATTGCCGTCCACTTCGCGGTCCACCATGTAAACCGTCTTGCCGCCGTCGGCGAAGGCGATGCCCAGCTTGCAGCATTCGCACAATCCTTCTCCCACCTGGTAGTTCTTCGTCAGCGATTTTCCGTCGGGGCTGAGTCGCATGAGGTAGAGCTGGCGCGGTTTCGGATTGTCGATGCGGCGATCGATCCAGGCTGCCAGCAGGTTGCCGTCCGGAGTGTTTTCGATAATCGGAAAACGCGCCGCATCCTTGACTTCATTGAGGGTCTGCGCCGCTGTGAAGTGGCCTTTCCCATCATCCATCGCGAACCGGATATTGGCGCGAGTTTTGTCGCCCTTTTCGCCGGGAATTGACCAGACGACGTAAGCCTTGTTATCGGCGAAGGCGACTTTGGGCCCGTTTTCTTCGCCCTGGACCGCTTCGACTCCGCTGTTTACCCGCCACGGTGAAGACCAAGTCTTGCCGCCATCAGCCGACCAACCCAGGAGCGCATTACGCATGGGTGAAGGCGCCCTGTCGCCGGATCCATGTTGATGCATGGCGGGCTGACTCCCTTGGGGCCAGGGCGTGTCATGGTCTTCGGTCCAGACGGCAAACAGCCTGCCATCCGGACTGTAGCGCAGAAACGGTGTGGATGGATTTTTTTCGTTGTCGCCAAGCCGCTGCTCCGGTCCAAAGCTTAGTGGGGCGGAGGCACGATTGTTGTCGGGTGGTCTCAAATTAGCGCTGCATGCAGCCAGGACCAAGCAGAGGCTGAGATGTACTGCGATAGCCGCGAAACTTCGCGTAAACGGTGTGCTCATGACAATCACCTACTTTGTTAAAAAACAATAGGAACAGTTGGCGGCCCGCTAGGGCCGCTGTCAGACGTCTCGACGATCTACTAAGAAAAGTGACGAAGGGGCTTATGCCGCCGGGGGAGCTCTCTGAGAGAAGGGTGACGCGTCAAAAAATGAGCTAGCGATGATCCCGGGATCAGGTTTATACGCGAGGGCAACTTCTAAAAACGGCACCTCGATCAGTTGCACCGATGAAACGTGACTATTCTGGGCCACCGACTGTACCGCACAGTCGGTGTGTTGGGATTTGGGCGAATCGTGGTGATGGCCGTGGTTATGAGCCTTGTCGGCGGCGTCATGATCGTGCGCAACGGGAAATGGGAGTTGCTCAAAAAAATGATGGACACGATGGGGCGCGGACGTCGTGAGAAAAAGAACAAAAAGGGAAACGATTCCCAGGGCGCAGATGGAGCGGAAACTCGGAACTGCTGTTCGCGCTGTGTCGATAACTACCTCTGGCTAATGTTTTTTTAGACAAGGTATTCTAATCAAGAAACCTTGGCCCGCGCAAGCTGCATGAGGCAAAACTTAAATTGATCATCGGTTGGAGCAAAACCGCCTCTTAGACCGTTCAAGCTGAAGCAATGGTGCCGAATGGTAAGTCCTGCCGGCGCTGTGGCAACGGGCCGCTGGACTCCATTTCTTCACCGTAAAGCTGATCTCGTCGCTAGCATCGATCTCGGTTTGATGATCTTCGGCGATAGGGTGAGAGCGGCGCGGTCTCCGTCTTCGGATCAACTTATAGATAAAGGCGGGTGTCGAGTCCGTTGTTGTCGACGGAACCAGGATAAGACCTCAAGGAAAAAGAAGAGAGCGGCGGCAGTCAATACGATGGTCGCCGCGGAAGATATGTCCAGGTAGAAGCTCAGATACATTCCGGCGGCACCGCACAGGGTCCCGATAATGGGAGAAAGAATCAGCAGCCTCTGAAATCGATTGGTCAGGTAACGGGCAATGACCGGAGGGATCACCATGGCGGCCGCGACCAAGGTGACGCCGAGAATTTGGGTCGAGGCCAATACCGTAACCGCAAGCAGGGTAATGAAGATCAGATCGATTTTGCCGGTGGAAACGCCGTAGGCGGAAGCGACTTCCGGATCGAAGGTGGCGAACAGTAGTTGCCGGCGCAGGATAATAAGCACGGAGAAAACCATTAGAGCAATAAGCACGACGATGCAGAGATCTTTTTGGGTGATGCCGAGAATGTTGCCGAAGAGCGCGGCTTCGATGTTGCGGGTAAAGCTCCGATAGGTCGAGACGATGGCCACCCCAAGGGCAAAGCTGGAAGTCGTAACGACACCGATGGCGGCGTCGGCCCCGACCCACCGTCGATGGCTGATCAAGTGAATGAGAAAACCGGCGAACAACGCCCACAATCCAGCGCCGATAAAAAAATTGAGGTTCATCACGTAGCTCAAGACAGCGCCGCCGAAGATGGCGTGGGAGAGGCCGTGGCCGATATAGCTCATCCGGCGCAGAACGACGTAGACACCAATAAAGCCGCAGAGCGCACCGACGACCACCGCTGCGATGAAGCCGTTACGAAAGAATTCGTACTCGAAGGGAAGGAGTAAAGACATTAAAGTTCAAATCGTTCAAAATGTTCAAGCTGTTCAAATCGTACTAAGACAAAAACCGCGGAGAGATTCAAATCTTTCTAATCATAGACGTTTTGAACGATTGGAACGATTGGAACGTTTTGAACCATGATTTCGTCTTAGTTGTGCGGCTCGTGGGGCCGCTCGCCGATCATGACCATGCCGTCGTGATGGAAGACAACCATTTCGCCTCGGTAAGTTTCCTTGAGGACGGAGGCGTTAAGCACCTCTTGAGGACGTCCTTCGGCAATCAACCAGCGATTGAGGCAGACAACCCAAGGCAGATGCGCCGCCACCCAGTTGAGATCGTGGGCGGTAATGACGATGGCCACTCCTTGATGATTGATCTCGTGAAGGAAATGAATGACGTCGTCACGTGAACGAATATCGAGTCCAGCGGTGGGCTCATCGAGCAGGATCAATTCCGGATCTCCCAGCAGCGCGCGCCCAAGAAAAGCCGCCTGCTGTTGGCCGCCGGAAAGCTCGCGGATATGACGATCACCGAGACCGCTGAGGTTTAAACGCGTCATAACGTCCTGCAGCTTGCGGCGCTCGTCGTCGCGGATGCCGCGAAACCAGCGGTTCTTGCTAAAAAACCCCATGGAGATGACTTCCTCGACGGTGATTGGAAAATTCCAATCGATGGTCTCAAGCTGGGGCACGTAACCGATATGCTCCAACGCAGATCGTTGCGGGTCTTTGCCGCGCAGCAAAACTTTGCCCTGCTGAACCGGGACTGTGCCGAGGATGGTGCGCAGCAGGGTGGTTTTTCCTCCGCCGTTGGGTCCGACGATGGCCAGAAACTGGCCGGGCCAGACCTTAAGAGAAACGTCTTGGAGCGCAAGGGTGGCTCCGTAGCTGTTACTCACGTTGGACAGTTCGACGAGCGGTACACTGGAGAGGCCGGAGACTGGCGGTTCCTCAATTCCGTGAGGATGGAGACTGCCGTGGGTGTGGCCGTGCGGATGATCGTGTGTGTTCATGCAGCGATGATGGTTTAGTCTTTTCTCCGATAGTCTGCGTGAGCCCCCGCTACCGGCGCGGGATCAACCTTCTTCAACGCCTCGGTTGAGCCCCCTAATGCTTCGAACATGATGGTCATGTTTTCAGCCATCATGCCGATGTAGGAGTGCTGAGGATCGCCGGGTTTGCCGGGCAGCTCATCGTCCCTGAGCTTGTCAATATAGCGGCTTTTTGCTTCTCGGGCGATCTGTTCCAACACCGGACTGGGAAAAACTTCCGACCCAAAAACAGCCGGGACCTTTGCTTTTTTTATTTGCTCGATGAGCCGGACCATTTCACGCGGGCTGGGATCGGCGAAATCGGAAGGCTGGACGGCACCGATCACTTGGAAGCCGTAGCGCCGCGCAAAGTAGGGCCAGGAATCATGATAGGTAAGCAAGCGGCGATTGTTTTGCGGGATCGTTTGAGCCGCTTCTTTGATTGCTTGATCCAGGGTTTCGAGTTTTTTGAGAAACTGCGCTGCGTTTTGCTCATAGACGGCTTTGTTCTTTGGGTCGAGGCGAATCAGTTCATCGCGCACCAAGGTCGCATAGCGCATCGCGTACTCAGGGTTGAGCCACAAGTGAGGGTTGGGGTGACCCTGTTCCTTGGGAAAGCTAAAGTCGAAGATGTAATCCGCCTCTTTGATTGTCTTGTCCCCCAGGGAATAGATGGAGGCTCCTGTTTTCAAATTGGCTTGCGCCAGTTTCAAGGTCGGCGTCTCGAGATCGAAGCCATTGAGAATGATCAAATCGGCGCTGGAAAGCAGTTTGCTATCCGACGGGATGGGCTCGAAGGTGTGCGAATTGATCCCCTCCGGGATGATGCCGGCCAGCTGAATTTTGTCGCCGGCGATGTTTTCCACGATGCTGGTGATCGGCGCGACTGTGGTGACGATGTTCGGTTTCTTTTCCACCGTGGTGGCCGGCTTCTCTTCCTGGCGGCCACAGGCAGTGAAAAAGAATGCGAGGGCCAAAACCGCCAACCATGTCATGACACTGGTAAATTTCATCTATTATTATGAGAAGCGCGGGCTTTTTCCTTTCGTCCAGGCAGCAGTCACGATACGTCAAGACAGCGAACGCTAGCGCAACCCTAAGGCTAGGGTGCGGGGTAAAATTCCGGTTCCTTTTCCTGATTCTTGCGTGAGGAGATCTATGTCACTGGACGCGTTCTTTCCTTACCGAGGGTTTCCAACAAGCGACCCACCTAATAAGTTTCAGTCCGGGCGATCTGAGCCTATCAGGAGTAATATGAATTGACAAATCGTGCTACACGGTGAAGTCAAAACAAACTAATTGCTGCGAGCGATTTGATTCGTGCAGCTATCCCCTAGCTCACCTTCGCGGGATTTTCTCCCGGCAATAAGCGTAGAGGGCATCATATACCGGCATTTCTCGTTCTAGCAGTTCGTCGTCGTTCTGAAACACTAGCCGGAATCCCTCGGCGATCGCCTCCAGACCTCGAGATTCCGACGTTAGATCTTTAGCGTCCGTGTCGGCGCCCCGAACGATCGGCGCCAGGATTTCAAGCGCTGGGTCTTTGAGGTTGTATTTGTTTATGATTGCATCGAAGCTGCACTCAGACCCATGATGCCCAAGCTCGACGTTTGGCACATCAAAAGGCGTGGCACCTTCTTGCTTTGCTATTTCCATGACTTTATCTGGAGAGACATACAAAAACTCGGCTTCGCCATCGACGAAGCGCTTGATCAACCACGGACAAGCAATCCGATCTACCTTCGGTCGAGCACGGGTTACCCACTTCATCGTTTAACTCCTTTCAGCTAATTAATCGTTCATACGGTCAGGGCTCAATGCGGGGACTGGGGAGTCGGCAGATCCGCCAAGCTCCTCAACTATTCGAGAGTCACAGTCACCCCATCCGCACCAACGGCCAGAGTATCAATCCAACCAGACCTGAAATGGTGACCAATACCGGCTCCGAAATCTTGAAGCGCCACAAGACTGCGAGGCTGACTAGCCCGATTACCGCTGTGGGCAAATCTATGATCGCTCGGGCGCCCAGCACTATCACCGCTCCGGTGATCGCGCCGGTGGCTGCCGCCGTGGCACCGTCAACGAAGGCCTTGAGCTGCGGGTTATCTCGGTGGCGTTTGAACCAGGGCGCCGGGACGATGGTGAACAAATAGACCGGCAGAAAGATGCCGATCGATGCCATGATGGAACCGGCCAAACCGGCGACGAGAAAACCGATGAAGGCGACAGTGATAACCACGGGACCAGGGGTAATCATAGCCACCGCCACCGCGTCCAAGAACTGGTGTTCGTTGAGCCAGCCGAATTGCTGGACCACTCCCTGTTGCAGAAACGGAATGATTGCCAACCCACTGCCGAATACAAAAGCGCCGGCTTTGGTAAAAAACACGAGAATCTGAGTTAGCACATCCCCGGAATCGGCTGCCGTCCCGGCTTGGCGGAGCCAGGCCTCCAGCAGCCAGATGGCCGACCCTAAGGCTACGCCACCCAGTCCCACGAGAAGACCCCGTTTCCAACCTGGCCACGCCCGAATAAGGAGAACCACCATTCCGGCAAGAATAAAGAACTCCGCAAGCTCGGCCTGGGCCCACACGGTCACCACGGTGAGCACAACGAAGATGCCCCATAGCAGCGGATCGCGCTTGTTCGTGCTGCGGGCAAGCTTGTAGGCAGCAATGGCGATGATGGCGATGACGGTTGCGCCGATCGCATAGAAGAGCGCCTGCATCCACCACAAGCCGCCATATGCGACATAGACCAGCGAGATGCCAACTACCATTAGAAACGAGGGAAGCACGAAGGCTAAACCGGCGAGCGTTGCGCCTAGAATGCCGCCTTCAAAATAACCAATGGCGATTGCAACCTGTGCCGCTAGCGGTCCCGGCATGATCTGGGCGAGGGCGAGAGATAGTTTGTAAGTATCTTCAGTGATCCAATGTCGTTGCTCGACCAGGTCTCTGTGCATGAAGCCTACTAGCGCGACCGGCCCGCCGAAACCGACTGTTCCTAGTTTCAGAAAATATCCGGTGAGCGGCCATAAGCCAATTCCCTTTTGCACCGAGTTCTCATCATGGAATCGCTCAGACGACTCTACTTTCGAAGTTGTCATTTCTCTACCGGCCTATCGACTATCTCAGAGGTCTGTGTTAGCTGTTGACTTAACAGCTGAAGCTTTATGTATAACGACTGTATCTTTGAGTCAATGGTTTCAAGAAGCCTATGCAGGAAATAGAAGGTCCTTGGCTGCTGCTTATCCATCAGATTCCACCCAAACCGGATTACACCCGGGTAAAAATCTGGCGCAGACTGCAGCGCCTCGGCGCTGTTCCTGTGAAGAATTCTGTCTATGTTTTGCCCAAGAGCGATCAAACCCAGGAGGATTTTCAGTGGGTGTTGCGCGAGGTCGTCGAATCGGGAGGGGATGCTTCTCTGTGTGAGGCTCGTTTCGTTGATGGTCTATCCGATGATGAAGTGATGCAGTTGTTTCGTTCGGCCAGAGAAGACGATTATCAGGAGATCTCTCGAGACCTGGAGCGAATCGCAACCTCCCTTTCTAAGAAAACCAAAACTGATAGCGAGCGCGAAAAACGGTTAGCGCTTGAATTGGAGCGAATTCACAAGCGTATGGCTGAGGTCCTGGCGATCGATTTCTTTAGTGCGCCAGGGAGAGAGAGTGCAGAACGACTGATCTTTGCCCTCGACGCGCGACTGCAGGAAAGCTCTCCGGCCGGAAAAGCGGCCAAAGCCAAACAACAGCTTCAAGACTTTCAGGGTCGCACCTGGGTTACGCGTAAGGGCATTCATGTGGACCGGATGGCAAGCGCCTGGCTCATTCGCCGCTTTATCGATCCCAATGCCCACTTTAAGTTTGTCCCGGCCAAGGGATATCAACCTGAGCCTGGAGAAATCCGATTTGACATGTACGAAGCCGACTTTACCCACGAAGGGGATCGTTGCACGTTTGAAGTTTTGATTGAAAGAGTGGGACTCTTAGATCCCGGGCTTGGCCCGATCGCTGAGATTGTTCATGACATAGACCTAAAAGACTCGAAGTTTGGGCGAGATGAAACTCCTGGAATCGATCGCATCATCGCCGGCGTAGCTATGGCGAACAAAGACGATGAAGCTCGTCTCGCTCGCGGCTCTGCTCTTTTTGAAGACCTTTACGAATATTATAAGCGAAAGCGGAAATGAATTGCTGCCGGCATGGACTATGGCACGAATTCGTGGGGATACATCCATGCTTTTTTACAAAGGCGACGGCAAAACCATGAATGCTTCTACGCTCACCAGCAATTATTTTTACTGACCTATTCGCACGGGGCGGCCCTACGTTCTTTCAGGTCGATCTACTTTTTGAATCCGCCGAAGAGCGCTCGGGTTTCACCTGTCCAGAAACGTTTCACGTCCTGGAAGCCGGCGTCCCTTAGCCATTTCATCTGGTCTTCCAACGGGGGACGCTCGCGGTCGAAATTGATGAAGCAGCCGCCGTTCTTGAGCAGCGGATAGATGTCGCTATAGACGCGCTCAATGATTTTTGGACTGCGGACGTTGTGGATCGCGATCGCAGAAACAACAGCTTCGAAGGGGCCGGTTAATTTTTGGCTCCAGCCTGGCTTGGAAAAATCGCAGAGGACGTACTTAAAGCGTCCTTTGAGGTGCTTCATGCGTTCTTGGCCGAGCTTCGCCATCTCTTCTGACCCGTCCTGGCAGATGGCGGTGGCGTTTGAAAAATGGCTCAGGAGAAACTGAGTCAGGGCCCCGTAACCGGCGCCGACGTCGAGAATTCTAATGGGTAGTTTATTGTCAAAGGGAATAGTTTTCGCCAACACTCGGAACGGCTCCTGCCGAGCTTTCTCTTTTTGGTCCTGGCCCGCGGCCCAATCGGAGACGTACTTCGAAGAATCCCAATCGTGGTGATCGTGGCGGTGCTGGTGTGAAGAGTGCGATGTGCTGGCCATGTGGAACCTGCCTTTCTTTTGCGCTGACTGTTACGGCATTCCGGATTCGCGAATCATGCTGCGTGATCGTAGTATGATTTCTATAATATGAGTGGTAACGATCCAACCTCTTCGGGTCAGGGGTCGTAACCCATCCTGTCTATCTCTGCAACCGAAAACGGTAAATATAGGTAAACTCGGCGGGGACGTTCTTGCCGTCTTTTTGGGCGGGCTCGAAGCGGGATTGTTTCACTGCCTTCAGCGCTTCTTCATCGAAGCCGGCACCGCCGCTCTTTATGATTTCCGCCTTTGTCACTTTCCCTTCCGTGTCGACCTCAATTCTTAAGGTAACGTCACCTTCCATGCCCATGCGCAAAGCCATTGGGGGATAGACAGCGCGGACGGTTTGTACCGGCTTGGCTTCGCGGTTGGTTCTCAGCGGAGTCGTCGGAACCTGAAGTCCAGGATCACCCGATCCTCTTCCCGAACCTGTGCTTGCGGTGCCTCCGCCGCCACCGGCCGTCCCCGAGCCCGGCACAACCGCTGTGTCGCCTTTGCCGAAAAGATTACCAGCGCCGGCTTCGCTGCCACCGCCTTCGACGCGGGCTGTAGCGGCCACCTCGGGAGCGGACTCAGAGGGTTTCGTTTCGACGGGCTTGACCGGCTCTTCTTTGGGGAGAGCTGCCGGCGGCGGTGTCGGTTTGGGTTGGACAATCTCGCTTTTGGCCAGCGGCTTGGGCTCTTTGGTTTTTTCGACTTTGGGAGGCGGCAGCGGCGGTTTTTTAGTCTCAGGAGGCGTCTCTACTTTTTGGATCGGTCTTGTTTCTTCCTTCCGTGACGCATCGACAAGGTTGATGGGAATGAAATCTTGGCGGCGCAAATTATCCGTCTGTTTTATGATCATGGACGCCAAAATAATTACGACACCGTGGATGAAACAGGACGCAAGTAACCACCAGGCGACCGGGGAACGAGTCCTGAAGAGCGCGGGCACCCGAGTGTAAAGGTTGCCGTTGGGCCACGCGCTCTCTTGGTCGGGTAGGATCCTATCGTTCATTGCTGCATGTCTCAACTTCAGGCGCTAACTAAATTGAGATCCTTCGGAGGGACGCGGAGAAGCAGGAGGCTTGGTTAACTTTTTCATCTATCTTCCCTCATTGTTTTACCACAGGCGCATGGTAACTCCCGCCGTTGCCGTAAAAGGATCGCCGGGAGTGAAATTGGCTCCGAGCACGCCTTCCGGCGGCTCACCCTGCAGTCGCGACGTGACGGCATGCTCTGCACTGCGCCATTTTGTGTTGGCGAGGTTTTGGAAAGCCACGAAAAACTCATGACGCTGTTGCCAAATGTATTTAAGGAACAGATCAAAGATCGCGGACTGAGGCACCTTGATGCTGCGGTCTTCGATTGCATAACGCGGGCCGATGTAGCGCATTTGAAGCCTAGCTTGAAGGCCGGAATCATGACGAGCCGTCAGGCCGGTGAAAGCGAGCGCGCGCGGCGCCAGCGGCACCGCCTCACCGTTGGTGAATCTTGCCCAGCTATAAGAGGCATCGAGGTCGTAGGTCAACCAGGGCAGAATGTCGTAGCGAAATTCGGCTTCTATGCCATGACGTTTGCTGGCTCCTGAGGGCTCGAAAGTTCCCTCGTCGCCGACGAAGACCAATTCGCTTGACAGGTAGGATCTCCAGTAGGCGGTGCTGAATCCCATTTTTTCCACCAGCCGCGTCCGCACCCCGAGCTCGCCGCCCCAAAAACGCGCGAGAGGCCTAGTGGAATCTTGAACCACAACCCGGGCATCGTTGCTGTGGAAGCCGCCGCCGATGTTGAAAAACAAGTTGGTTCTTTGAGTGACTTCGTTGTCGGTGAACGGAGTAAAAATCAAGTTCATTTTTGGACTGGCGATGGACTCGGAGGCAGAGCCTGCGATAGGCTGGGTAGCTGGCCCGGCCTGTGTCACATTCCACCAGAAGTTGTCGAGTCGAGCCCCTAACTGACCCCGAAACCAGTTCGTCGGTCGAATTTCCTGGTGCGCGAACCAGCTGAGATTGGTTTGCCGAATAAGATTGTCGTTGGTGGTGCTCAGTCGATGGCGCTTCTCCTGGTTAAAGAGGCCGACCTTGATGTGGTCGAACCGGCTCTGAAAGCCAAGAAGGGTTTCAGTGGGGATATCCCCAAGCGAATAGTTGCGCCGGTAAATGACGTTGTTGCCGATGAGGAAGCGCTTGTCATTCTGTTCGATGCCGTCCCCTTCGACAGGGTTGTTCAAAAAGAAAGTGAAGTTTGACCAGAGTTGAAGCCGATACCACGACATCCAAGTTTGAGCCCTCAAGGACTGATTGGCATCGGCAAAGTCATAGATGAGGCTCAGATTTTGTCTTTCGGAATTTCCCCCTTCGCTGGAATCGACGGAGCCAAAGCGCCCGAGTGACCTGTCTCTCACAGCCCGCGAGGGAATCTCTCCGGAGGCGTTCCAGTTGCTTGAGAAGTAGGTTGCAAGAAATTCCAAGTTCGAGCGTGCGTTGGAAATGATGTTAATCTTGCTGAAGAAATTATAGCGGTTATATTCATTCGGGTTCTTGAAAGGGCCATCATTGTGGTAGTACTCAAAGGCCATATAGGGCCTGAGAAAGGTTCCTTCAGGCGACGAAAGGGTGCCGAGAAAGCGTGCTGTCTGGTAGCTACCGCCCATTACGGTGAGACTCGATTGTTGGGCGTAGCGTTTCGTGACGATGTTGATAGCGCCGGACGTGGCGAAATCACCCAGATGCGGGAAATAAGAACCCTTGTAGATCTCCACCCGGTCGATGGTTTCAGGAATGAGCCAGTGGAGGTCGGCATATCCTTGCCCATGGGCATTGCTGACCATGTTCACCGGAATACCGTCGACAGTAACCTGAAAGTCAGTTCCGTGATCGGAATCGAAACCGCGCAACAGGATCTGATCCGCCTTGCCGCCGCCATGGTGCTGGCTGATCATCAAGGTCGGTGTCAGTCGCATGACATCGCTCGGCGTGTTCGAAGGACGAAGCTCCAAATCCTTCGACCATCTGGTTTGCTCTGTCGCCGCCGACGTGGGCTGCTGGCCCCACACGTAAACTTCAACGGGGTCGTATTGAGCGGCAACGGCAGCGTGAGTCAAAGCGAACACAAAGATGAGAATGCACAGAGTTTTCATGACGAGCATGCTGCCGGAGTAGTACGTATTTCCATTTCGTAGCACTCAAGCGCAAAAAAATCTTTAACTATGACTCCACGAATCGGTCGTTGCTAACTGGGTTTGCGGAATATGGTGGAGTTGACCGAGGACGATACAAATGCTGGCCAAAACGAACGACGCAGCCATTGCGCCGAAGACCGCTGTCAATCCCAGTGACTCTGCGATGTAACCTACCGCCGGCGACCAAATCGCACCCGCCATAAAGGCGGCGGTGTAGAACCATGCAAATCCCATATCTCGTATGCGGTCGTCGGTGACCTGGACCACCATCGTCTGAAGTATGGGGTGGGTTCCGAAGGCGCTGACTCCGAGAATCAGAGCTGCGGCCGAGGTGGAAAACAGGTTACCGCTGACCCACGGAAACAAGACCGTAGTCAGCGCTGCCAGGCCGTAAGCTCCCAGGAGAATTTTCTGTGGATGCCAGCGGTCCGCCAGCTTGCCCCCCAGTAGCGGCCCAAAAATACTTCCGATCATCATCGCCGTGAAGACAAAACCAACTGTGGTCGGTTCCATGCCGAGATTGTGACTGAGATAGAGAGGAAGGAAAGTCGAAACGATTCCGTGGCCGGAACCACCGGCGGCAACCACGGCTGCCAGGAGAATCCAGCGTAAGTTCGTGTTGCTAATGGCCAGCTTGCTCTCTTGCCAAAAGGAGTGCTTAGCGCGACTTTCGGGTTCATTGGTCGCTCGCGGATCCTTTAAGAAAATGCACATCGCGACACCGACGATAATCGCCGGCAGCGCGAATAGAACCGTAGTGACGCGCCAGCCCCAGAGGCTGATGAGAACGGCTGCGAACAGGGGTATGAATGCGGTACCGACGTTTCCCGCGGTAAAATGCGCTGCCAGCGCTGTCCCCAAATGCTTGCGCTCGAAATGGTGCGAAAGGAGAGCGCTACCAACGGGGTGCTGGGCGGCGCCGCCGACGCGTGACATGACCGTCCAGAGAAAGAATTGCGGAAAGCTTTGTGCGACGGCGATGAGGACGAAGCAAATGCCAACAAACGCATTGCCGAGTCCCAGCAGCAGATGACGCTTGACGAATCTGCCAAGGCCGCCGGCGACGAGTTGCAAGGATCCGCCCACGGCGCTGGCGACCCCTAACATAATGCCGAGCTCGGCGTAGCCGAAACCCAGTTGAACCAATACCAACGGGTAGACAAGCGGCTTCAGCGCCGACTGCGCGTGGTTGATACCATGGGCCAAGCTGATCAGGGTTAAAGCCCTGCCTGAGCCGTGGTGGCCATGTTCATGGCCGCCGGCCTCGTGATGCTGCTCATGACCGCCCATGAAGCTCTTTCCCGAGTCCCGCAACATTCTCAAATATTATCAATTGCAAATTCGTGCCATTCCGATGGAAAAAAATTTACTGCTTGATTTCCGGGGTAGTGGTTACGAGCTTGCCGTTCTGGACCCCCTTAGTCGCAATCAACTTGCCGGCAATCTCGTGCACTTTGCTGCCGCGTCCCCGGATGACAATCACTTCCAAGCAGTTATGTTCATCCAGGTGAATATGCAAGCTGGCATTCACGGCCACATGAGCCTTATGCTGCATGTCCGCCAAGAGATCACTCAAGTGATGCACCCTGTGGTCATAGACGAGAGTGACCACCCCGATGACTTCGGTGTCTGCCTGCCCTATCTTCTTTTGAATGAGGTGATCACGAATCAAGTCGCGGATGGCTTCCGAGCGATTTTGATAACCCTGACCGCCGATGCTTCTATCGAATGCTTGCAGCAGATCATCCTCGAGTGAGACACCAAATCTGGAAAGGTGATGCATAGTCATCCTGTGGCGGATGTTGCGTAACACGAACTTTAATCCCGTGTCAAACCAGTTTTTGTCTCATTCCTTTTTGGGTGAACAGCCTCCTTTCTGGCTATCTGTTTGACAATCAGGTTTATGCCATGATAGCTGACAATAAGTCAGGTATCATGGCGACCGGTAATCCAGATAATAAGCAGAATTCGCCTGAAATCGAGAACCATCTACGGGAAAAGCGCCAGTCGGTGGGTCTGTCACAGAAACAGCTCGCCGACATGGCGGACATAACGCGACAGGCGGTGTCCGCCGTGGAAGCGAATCAGTATTCGCCAGCCACTTCAGTTGCGCTTCAGCTCGCGCGGGCTTTGCGCTGCCGGGTCGAAGACCTGTTCACTATTAAGAGCGGCGGCGAAATTATCGACGGCGAACTCATCGGTTCGCTCCCTCGAGGCGACGATAAGGTTCGGGCTCGAGTAACTCGGGTTGGCGATCGACTGCTGGTGCGGCCCTTGGATGGCCTAGGCGAGTTGATTAGCCTATCGGCGACCGCCGACGGTTTGATTCTCGGACGCGGGTCCGACGCCAAACATGCTAAGGTGCAGCTCTTTGAGCATCGCGAAAGGTTGGGTCGGAAGGTCGTTGTGGCCGGGTGCGATCCCGCGATGTTTCTTGCCGCCGAACATCTAAGGAAACGGGATAAAGATGACCTGGTTCCCTGCCTCATGGGGAGCAGCATGGCGATCGGGGCATTGAAACGAGGCGAGGTCCACGTTGCCGGAGTCCACTTGGCGGACGACCGTTCGGGAGCATGGAATCTGCCGTATCTGCAGCGCAACCTCACGGGCATCGATTGTTTGGTCGTTACCTTTGCACACTGGGAAGAAGGCCTGATTCTCAGGCAAGGGAATCCGAAGAAAATTCGTTCCGTTGCAGATCTGGCGCGACCCGCAGTGAAAATCGTCAACCGGGAAATCGGCTCGGGAGCACGCCGCCTTCTCGATCGGCAACTTGAGACTGGCGGTATTCAAACCGCTCGCATCAAAGGATACGGCGATGAGGTCCCGTCTCATCTTGAAGTGGCATCAAGAGTCAGAGCCGGGTTGGCCGATGCCGGCATCGGAGTGCGGGCTGCAGCATCGATTTGCGGTCTCGATTTCGTTCCGTTGCAACGCGAGCGTTACGACCTGGTCATTCCCAAGGCGCACTACGAAACGCTCCAAGGTTTAAGAACCCTTCTCGATACCATCGTCAGCCGACCTTTCAGGGCGGAGCTTGAGGCATTAGGAGGGTACGACACGCGGGAAACCGGAGCGATGCGAAATTTGCAGGTCGCCTGAGAGCCGATTTGCAAGCGAATATGAAAAGGAAATTCATCGCAACGATCTTGGCGTTAATGTTTTTGACAGGCTTCGTCGACGTCGCCAGAACAGACGAAATCCTCGTTGCGGCCGCGGGCAGTCTGACCGACGTTCTGAAGGAACTGAGCGCCGCATATCAGTCAAAGAGCAAAAACACAGTCAACTTTAATTTTGGCCCTTCCAGCACTCTGGCCCGCCAAATCGAGGAGGGCGCGCCGGCGGATATGTTCTTCTCAGCGGATCTGGCGCAAATGGATGACCTGGACAAGAACGGCCGGCTGGAGCCGGGCACGCGGAAGAACCTATTGTCCAATCAACTGGTCATTGTTGTTCCGTCGGATTCCAAACTCGCCATTGCGTCGCCCAAAGATCTGTTGAAGTCTGAAGTCAAAAAGATTGCTTTAGCTGGGCCACCCGTTCCCGTCGGAGTCTATAGCAGCAAGTATCTGGAGGCGGAGGGCTTGTGGGACCAGATCAAGCCGAAGGTGGTTCCGGTACAAGATGTCCGCGCGACCCTGGCTTCTGTCGAGTCCGGCAACGTCGAAGCCGGCTTCGTTTACAAAACCGACGCTGCCGTTTCCAAGAAAGTGAAGATCGTTTACGAAGTGCCCATCAATAAAGGACCCAAGATTGTCTACCCTGTCGCCATCGTCAAAGAGTCGAAGCGGAAAGACGCGGCCCGCGATTTTCTTAACTATGTCCAGATCCCGGCCAGCAAAGAACTGTTCAAAAAGTATAGCTTTGTCGTATTAGATTGAGCCCGAGGAACTCTATCATTTCGTGATCTTATCCTTTGAGACCTGGCAAATCACGATTTTCTCCCTCTCTGTCGGTCTTGCCAGCACGCTGCTAATTCTGCCCTTCGGCATCGCGACGGCGTGGCTTTTCGCGCGCAAGGAATGGCCGCTCAAAAGCGTGTTGGAAACGATCGTCTTGCTGCCGCTCGTCATGCCGCCGGTATCGACGGGCCTGATCCTTTTAAAGATCTTCGGACGGCGCAATCCTGTGGGGCAATGGCTCTACGAGCGCGGAGTCGAAATCGTCTTCAACTGGAAAGGTGTTCTTATTGCGATGGCCGTGATGTCCTTTCCACTTCTCGTCCGGTCTGTTCGAACTTCGTTTTCGGAAGTGAATCCTAGGTTCGAGCAGATCGCTGCAACGCTAGGGGCGTCCTCGCTGCGCATCTTCTTCGTGATCACTATTCCTCTCGCGTACAAAGGTATTATTGCCGGAGCGCTGCTTGCTTTCTCGCGAGCTTTGGGCGAGTTCGGCGCAACCATCCTGCTGGCGGGCAATATTCCCGGTAAGACACAGACTCTTTCGCTGGCGATCTACAGTTTCGTCCAATTGGGGAAGGATTCTGACGCGTACAGCCTGCTTGGAATCACAGTTGCGTTGGCGTTCCTGTTCGTCTGGTGCTCGGAGTGGCTACTACGCTCGGCAAAGAAGGCGTGACATGTTGCTCCGCTGTCGCATACCCCTGGCTCACTTCGAATTAGATATCGACGTATCCTTCGATTCTCGGCTGGCATCGATTTTTGGGCCTTCGGGTTCAGGGAAGACCACCCTCCTCGACGCCATCGCCGGTTTGCGAGACATCACGGCGGGAGAAATCGAAATCGATGGCAGCACGCTCTTCTCTTCTGCTCGCGGGATTAATCGACCGCCGCGAGAACGAGGTATCGGCTACGTCCCTCAAGAGGGCGCGCTTTTCCCGCATCTTTCGGTGCGGAAAAATATCCTTTTCGGCGCTGGCCGCAGCGCAGACATCAGCCGGTCAAAGAGCATCAGTGTGGGCCATGTGTTGAGCGTCCTTGAGATCGGCAGTTTATTGGATCGTCCGGTAACGAAGCTCTCCGGAGGAGAAGCGCAGAGAGTGGCACTGGCCAGAGCGATCTTATCCCAACCGCGATTGCTTTTGCTGGACGAGCCTTTGGCGTCTTTGGACATCGGCCTCAAGGAGAAGATTTTGCCTTATCTTGCCCGCGTGCGCGATGAGTTTAAAATACCGATGATTTACGTAACCCATAATCTAACCGAAGTTCTGACTTTAGCCGATTGGGTGTTGATGATCCGGCAGGGACGTTTGGTGACCCAGGGGGTTCCGAAAGAAGCGCTCAGGTCCATGCGTGCGATCATGCAACTTCCGGAAGACGAGTTCGAAAACGTCTTTACCGTCACTTTTGTCGAGTCAGATCCCGAAGCTGGTAGAACCAAAGTGCGTTTGCAAGCCGGGCAGGAGCTCTTCATTCCCTATCTCCCGCGACCAGGAAACGACACTATCCAGATTCGTATCAGCGCCGATGACATCCTCGTCGCTATAAAACGGCCTGAGGGAATCTCAGCCGGCAATGTCCTGCCGGGAACTGTTCGACGAATCGATGTGGTCGACGGGCAGGCGATGGTCACGGTCGCCGCCGGAGACGAGTTTTATGCGCGGCTCACAGTCTCTGCGGTCAAACGGCTCGATCTGGTAGAGGAAACTCCCGTGTTTCTCATCATGAAAACCCGTTCGCTTCGTTCGCTCTGATCTGCCCCACCTAAAGATTCGCGTTCACGAAAAACTCATTCCCAATGCTTGGGAACCGCTGTCGAGCGGCTGCCAGAACTTTGCGAGAACTTATAAATCGCTTGCGTTAGCGGTAGACTTCTTGCGGGCGCGTGAGCGAACAGCCAATGACTGTTAAGCATTCGACTCTTTTGCTTTTTCTTTGCCTGCTTTGGATCGGCTGCGGGCGCAACGAGCGGATGGATCGGCTTTACGCGCAGCGCTGCCTGGGTTGTCATGGTCCGTCGGGGCAGGGTGACGGGCCGGTGGCAGCTTCACTGCCCGTCCGAGTGCCTGACTTCCGGGAGATCGTGGAAACGAAAAGCACCCCTCAGATCCGGCGCGCGATTGCTGAAGGGCGCGGCATCATGCCGGCCTTTGGCCCAGCTTTACGACCGGCGGAAATTACCGACATGGTCCAAATGGTTCGCTTCCTGAGCCGCGAAGGCCGGAACATCAGTTGGTGGGAAAAATACGACACATTAGTCGTGGCCCACTGCAATGTGCCGTGGGAGTTGGTGTTGGGCTACGATGAGCCGGTGGAGAAGAAACAGCCTTAGACGGCTCGGGCTGTCGATCCCAGGTTTCACAGCTGTTGAACGGCGGGACATCGGCTTGACAAGGCATGAGCTTAAAACTAAACTCAAACCTGAGATTTTGTGGTGCAAGATTCCATGGCTCTCGATCATATCGAACAGCTCGAAGCAAAGGTCAATCGGCTTATTGAGAAGCACGAAAGAATTAAAAGGGAAAAGGAATCGTTCGAAAAAAGACTGCAGCAAAAGGAGAGTGAGTGGCACAACCTGAAGGGGCAGATTCGACAATACGAGCGCGAGCGGACTGAGCTGCGGGAAAAACTGGACAAGATTCTCGGTCAATTCGCGAGTCTGGATCTTCCTGACTGACGTGAGGAAGAATCAATGAAAAAGGCACTCGACGTTGAAATCCTAGGCCAAAAGTTGACCATCAGTAGCGATGCTGAGGAGAGTTACATGCTGAAGGTCGCCGGCTATGTCGATGAGAAGATGCAGGCACTTTCAAGGGCACAGAAACCGGTAAACAAATCCAACATCGCGATGCTGGCTGCGCTTAATATAGCCGACGAATATCATCGATTAAAGGAGTCACACGAAACAATTCTCAACCGGTTGAACCAATTGTCCAAAAAACTTTCAACGATGTTGACTGAGGAGGGTTAGAAGCTTTAAAGGTGATCGATTTCCCCTGCTGTACTTGGAGAGAGAACTAAAACCAA
>JAHKKJ010000770.1 GCA_020027655.1 Deltaproteobacteria bacterium
ACCGCGGCCAAGGCCAAACCCGTCAAACCCGCGCTGTAATCGATCTCGCCCTTGAAGAAAGCATTGTTGGCGGCCGCAAGGGACATCAAAATGATTTCTAGGTCGATGCCTTCGTCTTTGTAAAAGCCTCGATGATAGGCGGTGTAAATGGGCAAGAAGCCGACGCTCGTCGCCGCAATGCCGAGCCTGATTTTCTTCAACATCGCTTGCGCGTTGACATCGGAATGCGACAGCGTCACTGCGCTTGCAAAAATCCAGAAAGCGAAAAGAAATCGGAAGTAACGGTCAAGCATGACCATAGCTCCTTCCCCGTCAGCGGCTTACTTCATCGGGTTCGCGCATATGAGCTTCTCTCTAACGGGTGCAGAATCAGTTCGGTTTCCCATGGTGGCCCTGTTCGTAATGCTGGCGCAGAAGATCCTTGCCGTAATCGTTGCCATTGGGGGTGCGCACGACTACATGGATATGATCTTTGTAGGGCTTTTCGTATTGGCGGAACGCGATACCCCGTTGGTGGTCGAACTCAATGATGATCACCGGGCTTTGGATGCGATAATAGAAAACGCTGTCGTCATCCATGCCGCCCATCCAGCAAAAGTGGGTATTCCGCAAGTGCCGCTTCACTTCCTGCATCCTTACCTGGGCATGATCCGGCCTCGTCCTTCCGACATGCAGCTCAATCAGACGAAGCAGCAAATCGTGTTGAGGATTTGACAACTCGTCGTAGCGGATACCCGCGTAATTCAGCTCCAAGTTGTCGCGAAAGGCTGAGGTGAAGACTTCACCGCCGGGTTCGGCTGCAATGATAGCTTTGTTACGCTGCTCTCCGGAAAGCGCGCGGATCACCGCCAATCCCTGATCCTCGTCGGACTTGAAGACCCTGGTTCCGGCGTACCTACCGCTTTTGGCATGGACCGGCTCCGAGCCCAAAAAGGTCGGAGTCATCACTACCTGATTGCCAAGGACAAAGTAGTTGATGATCAGATGATGGCCGTCGATCTGCCAGCCCCAGGGTTCGGTGGCGGAAGGTTGCCCCATAATGCTCACCCAATAAAGATCCTCACCGTATTCCGTGAGTCTCCCCGTCATTTCCATCACGGTTTCATTGAGACGCATGACGTCGCGCGCGGTTTGAAATCCCTCGGTGCTCAAGCTCTCTCTCATGAGCACAAAAGCGCGGTCGCGCTGGGTATCGCTCATCTCGAAGAGCGGCATGCCATGGCGCATCAACGTCGGATGGATGTTACTCCATCTGCGCCACTCGACCGTGTCCACGGGAAAGAGGGTCTTCGAGCGCTGCTCCGGGTTCAGCGAGCCGAGAAAGTTTTCGGCAGCCTCTTTAATGGACTGTGTTGGCACGCCTGTCTTCTCAATCGAGAAAAGACCGGGAACCACGGTTCCGTCGGTCGTAATCCCCTTAAAGGGTTCTGCCGCTGCGGCCAGGGATTTCTCGACGTAGCCCGGCGGGCCGCCCTTTGTGTGCAATGGTCTCGTCGGGTCGCGGAAAACGCCGGCTGTCTGGTTAAGGTCGCTCATGATCCACCTCCTCTGTCGCTCATTTCGCGATGGGCCCAGGAATATGAACTCTCTTTTCGGTTATAACCTTGGAGAAGTCAAGGTCGTTACGGCACGAATGAGGTTTGTGGTTTCAGGTTTCGGGTCGGGAACCGAAACTCTTGCAGTGAAACTCAAACATAAGGACTGCGGCGACCAAATTTGTAGGTTGAAAAATTATCCAGTTCTTGACACAGTTGAGCGAACTTTCCAAGTCTATCAAGGGAATGGATTCCCGATAGACACATTCGGGAATGACAGACTTTCAGAACATGAAGTAAAGGATCTCGCCCAGCTAATTAAGAAAGGAACCCTCCATGGCTGACAAAAACAAAACCGTTCGGGTAAGCACTGGCGCCGAGGCTTTTTTGGAGCAGGTGAGGGCGCTGGGCGTCGTGCGCTATCTCTTTGCAAATACCGGAACCGATCATGGTCCGCTCATCGAGGCGCTGGCGAAATCCGCCAAAGAGGATCCCAACGACATCCAGCCCATCGTCGTGCCCCACGAGCTGGCGGCGGTCTCCATGGCCCATGGCTACTACAACGTCACCCAAAAGCCACAGATGGTGCTGGTGCATACGCTGCCAGGAACGGCCAACGCACTTGGGGGAATCATCAACGCCAACTCCTCCAATGTGCCGCTCTTCCTGGTCGCCGGGCGAACGCCGATTACAGAAGGGGAATTGCGCGGCGGCAAGAGCCAGAATATCCACTGGCGCCAGGAATCGCGGGATCAGGGGAATATAGTCCGTGAGTTCGTCAAGTGGGACTACGAGGTGAGAACCAATCAAAATCTCGCGGCGGTGGTTTCGCGCGCCTACAAGATCGCCATGTCCGAGCCGCGCGGTCCGGTCTATTTGAACTTGCCCCGCGAGTGGCTGTGCGAGCAGTTGGAATCCACGCAGATTTTCTCCGATTCTCTAGCGCCGGCGACAAAAATGCAGGCGGATCAGGCATCGCTGGAACAAGCCGCAGACTTGCTCATGGCGGCTGAGAACCCCCTCATCGCGACGAAGTATCTCGGGCGCAATCCTGAAGCCGTGGCGCACCTGGTGGAGCTCGCCGAATCGCTTTCGATCCCAGTGGTGCAGCAGTTCAATCACGTCAATTTTCCGACGGATCATCCGCTCTACGTCGGTTACCAGACTCTGAAGCATGCCAAGGACGCGGACGTTTTGTTTTTTATTGATATCGATGTGCCATGGGAGCCGCCGAGTCGCAGCGTTCTCAGGTCCGACGTCAAAATCATCCATCTGGAGCG
>JAHKKJ010000771.1 GCA_020027655.1 Deltaproteobacteria bacterium
CGTGTTCCAACGCGATTATACTTGGTGGCTTGCCGGCGGCGCCGGTGCTCTCGTTGGTGCGGTTTGGAATTATGCCGCCTCGTCAACCGTCACTTGGAGGCGCAAAGGATAAGCCCGATCACCCTCGTTGCTCGTGTTTTAGCCGACACCCAAATCTAAGGCGCCGATGGGATGATTGCACCTCGACCGTTACTCGCTAGCTCCGCCGCAGACTCCGCGTTTCGATGACTTGATAAACTCCAAAAGGGCCAACACATCTCGGGTGGCCCTTCCGTCCTTTTCTATTTCCTTTATCGCCAGCGAGAGATTACGTCCTTTTCGGAAGAGGATGCCAAAGGCCTCTCTAATCTCGCGAATCCGCTGATCATCGAAGCCGGCCCGTTTGAGGCCCACAACATTGACACCGCGAACCGTGTGTTGCCAATCAACAATGGCGTAGGGTGGAACATCGCGGCTCGTTCCGCTTAATCCGCGCATGAGCGCGTAGTCGCCGATCCGCACGAACTGGTGCACGACACAGTTGCCGGAAATAAAGACGCTGTTTCCTACCTCAACGTAGCCGCCCAGCAAGGCATTATTGGCAAGAATAACTTGATCACCCAATTTGCAGTTGTGACCGACATGGGAACAAGCCATGAGGAAGTTCTCATTGCCGATCGTTGTCGATGAACCCGGGGTGGTGCCGCGGTGAACCTGAACATGCTCGCGAAAAATATTGTGAGCACCTATTCGGAGGTAGGTTTCTTCCCCTTTGTAGGCTTTGTCTTGGGGCGCATCACCCAAAGCAGCGCCCGGATGGATTTCGTTGCCTTCGCCGATCTCTGTCCAGCCGGCCAAATACGCATGCGCCATGACTCGCGTGCCGTGCTTGATCCTGACCGGTCCTTCGATGACGACATAGGGGCCGATTTCGACTTCTGAGTCGATTTCCGCCTTGGGATCGATAACGGCTGTTGGATGAATGCTCATGAAAATCACTCTTGCTTGGGCCGGAACCCAACCTTTGGCCTGAAAAACCTAACCAGAAAGTACGCCAAGAACGATATTCTATATAGCCTCTGCTGTACGTTAAAGTTTTCGCTGCTTGCGCAAATTTCTGGTGGCCCGTGGCTATCCAAAACAGGGATTTGCTCGCGCCAAGACGCCAAGAACGCCAAGTCCGGAAGTCCAATTTCTTTGCGGCCCCTTCGACGTTGCTCAGGACATGCTTTGCGCCTTTGCGCGAGGTATTCCGAGTTTTGGTCGCGGCTACGCCGCCCTAGGTTCTCTGCGGCCATATTAGTCGACCTCATCGTCATCATCCACATCCGGTTCTAGGTCGAATTTCTGTCCCGGTATGCGATACCTTTCTTCGGCCCACCCTCCGAGATCGATGAGCTTGCAGCGATCAGAGCAGAACGGT
The DNA here is from genome assembly GCA_020027655.1 of Deltaproteobacteria bacterium. GTDB lineage: Bacteria > Desulfobacterota > Binatia > UBA9968 > UBA9968 > DAIRFP01. Next base: position 1,403 of record JAHKKJ010000771.1, read on the forward strand.
CGATGGGGATTATTATCCCAATCGGTTTCACAGCGGCAGGTGGGGCACTTGACCCGAGGAGGCATCCGCTCCCCTCTAGCTTTCCAAGGTCGTCGCAGCGAAAAGCTCTCCGACTTCGAGTTTTTTTTCTATGAGGCCCTGGTCAAGAGAGTAGCCGATGAAACGCTCCAGGTTGGCTCGGTTCTTTTTCACGCCATGGGGCCAGGGGTCGTCGCCGAAAGCTTTTCGTTCTTCTTCAAAAAGATGCCTGCCCCAAACAAAGCGCGACCAGTTGGGGTCGTCGTAGTACGCCACGCAAGTCTCCTTGGCTTTGTCGAACGCTGCCATTATACTCTGCGCCAACCAGGGATTTTTTGCCAAGACTTCATCTTTGAAGGCGACCACATGCATGATGGGATAATAACCGTTCTTGTGAAAATATTTGATTTCTTCTTGCTTTGGATCCGCGAACAAGCGCCGGATCTTCGGCGATCCCTTTAGCGCTTGCTGCGGCGGATGAGGCACCATCAATGCGGAAATTTCACCTTGCTCCAGCATCGCCCCCATTTTCTTCCCGGCAGCGACGAGTTCGATACGCACACCTTCTGGGGGCTTAAACGGCACAGCCTCTTCTTTCGAGACAATCCAGTCCATTTTGCGCCACGGTACGCTGTATTCCGACTGTAGATCTCCTTTGGCGAGCACGGAGAGGGTTGTTTGGAACGTACTCAGTCCGACACGCTTACCGATAAGATCCGGTGGAGAGTTGATCCCGGTATCGACATTCACCCACATCTGCGACAGGCTGAAAAGCCGTCGGGGAAAGACCGGGATCGCGGTGAACGGCATGCCTCGGCTCTTGGCCATCAGATAAGAAGACAAAGAAAGCTCACAGACATCGAACTCACTTTGCTGCAACATCCGCTCGTGTCGGTCGCGGCCGTGCTTTAGTGGCTCAGACTGGCCCACTTCGAGAACCTGGAGATCGACGCCCTCGGCTTGCACGGACCCGTCAAAGAGCGGAATGTGCCGGTCGTAATGGGAAAGTGCCATTGTCAATTTCAATCCAGCCATAATCAGCTCCTCTTCTTGTGGCTCTCAAACTGGTTCTTGCTTACTTTATTTCGCCGAATGTTTCCACTCTCGGGACGATGGTTTAAGAAGTTCAACACGTTCAAGCAGTTCAAGAAGTTTAAGATCTTAGGATCGATTTGAATTACCGTAGAAGACGGTTTGAAGAGTTTGAAACCGGCAACTCACGAATCTCATTCTCCAAGAACCTTAACACCGCTCGCTTTATGTTCGTCGCCGTGTTCGTTACAACGGAACCGGAATTGCTCCCGCCAGGTCCCTGGCAGTGAGAAACCAGTACTCTCATTAATCGCGGTCTCCGGAACCCCAAGTCCGAGTTCGATTCTCAGCGGGCGCACC
>JAHKKJ010000188.1 GCA_020027655.1 Deltaproteobacteria bacterium
GCGCAGCACGCAATGTTTCAAGGGGCCGCATATCGACTTACGCTCCAGCGAAGAATGTTATCCAGAGATATTAAAAAGATTTAATCGCAAAGAAACCTATTGGGGTCCGGATCCGCATCTGATCCCATGGCATGAGCCGGACCCGGTTACGGCCTATGGCTACGATCCGTTCGGCAACCGCATCCAGATTGGAACGATTGCTAAACGTCCGATGCACTACGGTAACGTAGCCCGTTTTCGAACTTAGTCATTCTCTTACCACGACGAGCTTTCTTGATTGTGATGTTCTTATCCCGAGTCCTGCTTCCGCTATCGCTCCTATTCGCCGCCCCTTGGTTGCCAGGACAGATTGTCCACGCAGCAAAGGTTGAAGAAAAGATCAGGTTTTCTGTGGCCGCGGTTACCGCCAGCTACATGGACGAATTCGTCGCCATCGAAAAAGGCTATCACCGCGACGAAGGTTTCATGGTGGAAATGATCCGGGCCGGCGGCGGCATCGCTACTCAGGCGCTCATCGCCGGCGACCTTCATTTCAGCACCTCGGCAGGCTCCGCTCTCACCGCCATGCTGCGCGGCGCCGAGATCAAAGTGGTTTACACCAATATCGACCGCCCCGGGTATCAACTATGGTCGGCGCAACCCGAGATCAAGAACTTAAAGGATTTAATCGGCAAGCGCGTGGACGTCACCAGCCGCGGTGATACTCAGGAGCTGTCGGTGCGCTTGCTGCTGCGCAAGTACGGGATAGACGCCAATTCCGTTGTCTACATTGCAGTGGGCTTTGGCGGGGCACGCCTCGCTGCCCTGCAAACGGGTACCGTCGATGCCGTGCCATTGGGTGCCGGTGATTTTGCCCAACTCAAGCAGTCCAAAGGACACATGCTTGGCGACACGGCAAAAGAGATTCGTTTCGCCTACGTCGGCTTGGCGGTTTCCAGTCGATTGTTGGCACGCCAACCGAATTTGGTAGAACGCTTCCTACGCAGCGTCATCAAAGGCAGAGAATACGCGCGGCGTTACCGGGAGCAGACGATTCCTATTATCGGCAAGTACACCCAGCGCAAGCGTGAATTCAATGAATTTGATTACGATTCAACACGTCCGGTTTTGACCGCCGAAGGCTGGGTGCCCGATGATGTATTAAAGGAAGATGTCGCTATGCGGGCGGAGCTGGCCGGCGTGCCTGTACCGGCGGATGTCAATAAGTTTTTCGATTACAGCGCTGTCAAGAAAATCTACCGTGAGCTAAAAACGGCCGGATGGGAACCGACCCCGTAACATTGGCCATAAGCTCGTACAACGATGTGGAGCACATATTCACCACGAAGGCCCTAGCGCGGCAAAGCCGCAACCAAAATTTCGGAGTATCTCGCGCAAAGGTGCAAAGGCCGCAAAGAAATTAAACTTCCGAACTTGGCGTTCTTGGCGTCTTGGCGCGAGCAAATCCCTGGGTTTGGATAAAGGAGAGACCATGACCACTACCTATGAAGTTGCCGATATGATGATCGGCGTTCGCAATATGATCGAAGCCGCCGATCTCCGCCAGGGTGACCAAGTGCTGCTGTTAGCCGACACGCGCAGCGACAAAACTACCTTGGAAGCGCTCACCGCCGGTCTGCGCTTCTTCGGCGCAGAACCGATGACCCTCGTCACTGAACCGATCGCGCGTTACGGCAGCGTGCCGCAGCCAGTCTTAGAGGCCATGCACGCGTCGGATGTGGTCATCTGGGTGTGGCCGGTGTTCATCACATTCACCCCGGCGCATCGCGCCATGGGCCGTAAGCGAGAGGAAAGCGGCACCCAGCTGCACGAACAGCGAATGAAACCCTACCATATTTACTTTGAAGGCAACGCCGGACTGTTAGCCCGCGACTACGCAAAGTTTCCCAACAAAGTACTTTGGAAATTAGCCGAAAAAGTTCGTGAAGTGGTCGCCGCAGGAAAAGTTGTTCGCATAGAAGACTCGTTGGGAACTAACCTGACAGCGACGTATGACGGCAAAAGATTGTACGGCATGCAGTTCCGCGCCGGCGACCCTCCCGGCCGCTGCCATTTCCCCTGGGGCCGGTGCGGCGTGTTCAACGGCGAAGGCCAGTCGAACGGTGACGTTTATTTAAGCTGCGTCCAAGGGGTCGCGGGGAAGCTAACTGAGCCGATGCGCTGGAAAGTAAAGGACAACATCATTACCGAGGTCGACGGCGGTGGTGAAGTCGGCGAAGAGTGCAAGCGACTGTTCAAAGAAGTTCCCGAGTCAAATCGTCTGATCGAAATCATGTTCGGCTACCACCCGAAGGCCTCGGCTCAGCATGGTATGGACGATCCGATGCATTGGGAGCTAATCAGCAAGATGCCCTGGGCTGGTCTCGGAACACCGCGCAAGCACCCGAACTTCAGGCACATGGACGGTTCGGTGTTTAATGCACGCCTCTACATCGACGATCGTCTAGTCGTCGATACCCATGGCATGCTCGATCGCTCCCTGCTGCATCACCCGGAAGTGCTCGACGCAGCGTCCGGGTTTGGCGATCCTTACAAAGTGCTCGCGCCGGTTTCGCACGAAGCGCACGGGTCAGGATCAGCCTGGTAGACGCGTTGATCAAATAGGAACCTTTTCCCGCGGAGGGTCACAGGAAAGGAGAATCTTATGCGGTTGGTCTTTATTATTTCGCTTGCGTGTTTCATTGTTGCAGCTGATCGAGCAGAGAGCCAACCGGTGCGCGGCGCGTTTCCGTCGCCCAGCGTGCAGATTCTACCGATGCTGGTGGCGCAAGAAAAAGGGTTCTACAAGCGCGAGGGCTTGGAGCTCGAGCTTGTCTTCGTACGCGGCGCGTCGACGGCGGTGCAGGCGCTGCTCGCCAATCAGATCCATTTCATTTTTTCCGTGGGACCACAAATGCCCGCGGTGTGGGAAGGAAACGACATCATGCTTTTGGCACAGCAGGTAGGTCGCCCGACTTTTTCCCTGGTGGTGACGCCGGATATCCAAAGAATCGCCGATCTCAAGGGAAAGAAAATCGGTGTCACCTTTGGCGGGTCAACCGCCGCCGGCACTAAAGCCTTGTTGGAGCTCAACAAGATCAACCCGGACAAAGACGTGGAATACATCGGTTTACCCGGCAACGAACCCAAGATCGCCGCCATGAAACAAGGGATTATCTCTGCCGCCTTGCTGGCGCCGCCCGCCGATTTCCTGGCGATGAAGTCGGGTATGAAACGGCTCGTCAGTCTCGCGGACGTTTTCAAAGATACGGCGTTCACGGGCCTGGCCGCCACGAGCAAGACCATCAAGGAGAATCCGCAGATGGTGAAACGGATGGTTCGCGCCATCGTCCGGTCCGTGATTTACACCCGCGATAATCCCGAAGACGCCTCGCAAATAATGGCGAAGCGCCTCGGTTTGAACCGCGATGCTGCCCTCGACGCCTACCAGATGATTCGGGAGGCCCTCGTGCCGGTGCCCACCGAAAGAGGGGTGGAGTTGATGGCGCAGTGGCAAGCCATCGCACTCAATACCAAGCCGAAGCGAAAGCCGGCCGAATATATGGATCTGCGTTTCGTCAACGAGGTGATGGCTGAGCTGGGCCAAAAATGAATTTTAATCTTCACCCAAAAATAGACCTAAGGACGTTTGAGACTGCGCATCGATGTACCGGGTCGGCGAGATAACAAAACTCTGGAGGCTATATGATAATACGAGGCATCATTTCAAGCTTCACTTTAACTTTGCTCCTTTGGTTCTTGGACAGTAAGATTGTTCACGCTCAGCCCGACCCCTTCTACCAAGGCAAACAGATTCGCATCATTGTCGGCGCCTCCGCGGGCGGATTTTATGACCGCTGGGCGCGGCTGCTGGCCCGCTTCATCCCCAAGTATCTTCCCGGAAATCCGAGCATGATCGTGCAAACCATGCCGGGGGCCGGGTCCCTCGTTGCGACCAACTACGTGTACAGCTTGTCCAAACCCGATGGCCTTACGCTGCTCATGCCCAACAGCAACACTTATTTGGAACAACTCTCCGGCCACAAGGAAGTCCGATTCGATCTGCGCAAGTTCTCGGTCATCGGTTCGCAGGAAAAAAATTTCATGCTGCTCTACATGCGCGCCGATGCGCCGTACAAGACCATTGGCGATATCATCAATGCCAAAGAGCCTCCCAAATGCGGCACCGCGGGGGTGTCGAGCGCTGGCTACGTCCTCGACCGCGTTCTTGAGCTTGCTTTCGGCGCCAAGATCAACACCGTCATGGGCTATCCGGGCGGCAACGAGATTGATCTGGCCGTAGAGAAAGGCGAGATTCAGTGCCGCGGCAACACTATCAACCCTCATTACGGCCGGGAGCCCTTCGATAGCTGGCACAAGAAAGGGTTCGACCGCCATCTGGTGCAGACCGCAAAAAAACGCGACGTTCTGGTCCCCGAAGCGCCGACCATTTACGAACTGATGGACCAGTACAAGACGAGTGAAACCAATCGCCGTGTCGCCCACGTCCTGCTCGGCGGCGCGGAGTTCGGCCGCTTCATGCTGGTGACGCCGGGAACGCCTGCCGATCGAGTGAAAATGCTTCGCGAGGCGTACGTCCAGTCAATCAAAGATCCGGAACTACTCGCGGAGGCGAAAAAGAGCCGGATGGATGTCGATCCGTCCACGGGAGAAGAACTCCAAGCATTGCTGAATGAGATTCTAAATCAGCCGCCCGACGTTATCGAAAGAGTGAAGAAGATATTGACCGAGTAACGCCCCGGGATCCCTGGGCCAGCCTTTAGAAAGACGGTTGAAAAACTTTCGTTCAACGCTTCTTTCAACAACCTCTCGAGACCTGGTCCTCAGAATAGGATTATAAATTCCACGTCCTTGTAGTCTCGATCCGATCCTTGATACAACCAAAGCAGTGCGATTCTCGACCACCGCGGAGCAAGCAACCACTGAGTCAAAGTTTTTCTACGGCTGGACGATCGTCGCCGTCGGCTTTCTCGCCCACATCGCCTCCGCCTTCTCGATATCGAGCACCTTGAGCGTATTTCTCAAACCGCTCTCGAGCGACCTGGGAATCTCCCGGGGTGTCTTTTCGCTGATCCGCTCGGGAGAGATCCTGATCGGCGCGGCGGCGGCGCCGCTGGTTGGCACGCTGTTAGATCGCCATGGCGCAAGGTGGCTCATGGCCGCCGGAGGTTTGATTTCGGGAGCGGGGTTTCTCCTCCTCGGTCAGGCGAGGGATTTTTCGCAGTTCCTGTTTTTTCGCTGGCTCCTGGTGAGTCCGGGCGATGCACTCATGGGCGGGATGGTGGTGAATGTTTCCATCTCGCGCTGGTTCGTCCGCATGCGCGGCCGCGCTCTCGCCCTGGCCGGCATGGGCCACGGCCTGGCCAAAGTCGGCATGCCTATATTGGCGGCCTCGCTCATTTTGCACATGGGATGGCGCGGGGCTTGGGTCGTCTTTGGCTTGGTTACCTTGGGGTTGGTTGTCGGTCCTGCCTTGCTCTTTATGCGCCGGCGGCCGGAAGACATGGGGCTCCTGCCGGACGGAAGATCCTACATTCAACACGAGAGGAGCGCGTCTGCGAACAAAGCTGATCCCGCGAGAGTGCGTCCGAGCGCAACCGACGATGTCGTCTGGAGTCGTCGCGAAGCACTCCGTACCCCAGCTTTCTGGCTTATCGTGATCACCTTCGGGGTTGCGCACGTCGGGGTGACCGGACTGAATCTTCACGTCTTCTCGTTCGTGAGCGATCAGGGCCATCCGGCGATGGTGGCGGCGTTCGTCATGAGCACTATCGCTTTCATGCAGTTCAGCACGCCCATGATTTGGGGGCTCCTCGCCGAGCGCAGGGACCTCGGCAGGCTCATCATGGCCAAGTTTCTGATTCAAGCCGTGGGAATTTTGTTGGCCCTCTCCACCCCCGGGCTTCTTTCCCTCTACTCCGGTTTCTTTCTATACGGCATCGGCATGGGCGGAACCTCCATCCTGGCGGAAATGATCTGGGCCAACTACTTCGGGCGCATCTCACTCGGAAAAATCCGTGGCCTGGGCTCGTTACTCACCCACGCCTTCTCCGCCGGCGGGCCGCCTTTTTTCGGCATCCTTTTCGACTATACCCAAAGCTATTATCTCTCCTTCAGTATCTTTATCGGCTTGCTCTTCGCCTCGGCCTTTTTGAGCCTCTTCCTCCGCCCGCCCAAAAAGTGACCCGGCCCCCCACAAATCCTAGGCTCCACAATTAAGATGGGCTCCCGACATAATCAAAGCACTTCACCAGATAGAAACGGTAGAGAACCCTATCACCCTTCATTACGGCAACCCGTCTTACATTTTCGTCAACCCGGGTAAAGTATTTTCTCAGTTTCTCAAGGTCTGGAGCCTCAAGGTCCACCGCCAAGGCATTGAGACCTACCGGATCGATCTTTGCTGTCCAGTAATCGAAGGCCCGGGCGCGTCTTCCCACGAGGTTGCGCGAGAAAACTTCGTGGCTGTCATCGGTGTAGAACGAGAGAGCGGCAGCCAGGTTATAGGTGTCCATGCCCAGGATGAAAACCTTTTTGCCGGCTTCGGCTTCAAAAGCTATCGCCTCCCTTCCGACGACCCTGCCTAACTCTTTCCAACCGGTCGTCCAGTGGTGCACGGTGACGTTAGGGATCGTTACAGTCGAGTGGTAAACGGCAACGATATAAACAATCGGCAAGGCGTAGAACCATGCTAACAAGAAATATCGGGCGACCAGCTTCATCCGGGCTCCGCTGTTGAACCGAAGATAGCGGTAGGCAGGATAGGCGGCGATAAGGAGAGAGAGATACCCGGGGAGCGTCCAGTTGGCCTTCACCGAAGAACGAGTGCTATAAAACAGGAAGAAGACGAGCAGTGGAACTGACAAGAGAAAACAAAATCTCCACTTCATACGCCGGTCTTTCATGCT
>JAHKKJ010000772.1 GCA_020027655.1 Deltaproteobacteria bacterium
GTCGGCAACCAGATCGCGTGGCTGCAGGAGCAGGGCTTTGTCGACAGGGGATTTGACGCGAGCGCAATCATCGCGAAGGAATATGTCAAGGCGGATTGAGGGGATTGCCAAATCCGTCATAGGCGACCTCCCCCATCTGGTCTGGAAGCTCACCCAGGTATGCTCCATAGGCCTGGCTATCGGGAACTTCGTGTAAGTATCCAGTTAACGTGTCTTGAACGAGCATCTCATGCCCTCCTTTTCAATTTCACACACGCGTTTCCACAGCGCCGGCGGCGCCCAGCCCATCGGTTTCGCTACGGTCGCGTCGATCGCAATCCATCGCCCCCGGACATTTACTTCGGGATAGATGTGTGAGTACGCGTGCGGCCGGTTTGGCCGGAAGCCCGCCAACACAAGCCTGACTGGATGTCCCGTTGACATCAGCATCGCTCCCAAAAGGATCGTCATGTCGTCGCAGTCGCCTGCTTGCAATTCCAGCATCCGCCTGGCGGAGTGCAGCAGCTCCACCCGAAAGATATCCCGCGTGTAACGAACGTTCCGGCGAACCCAATCGAATAGAGCGGACACCTCGCCAAGACGATCCTTGGGTCGTACGCCATAAGCGCGAAAAATCTGAATCGCCTTTTGCCGCACATAGAAATCCTTGGCGCCATCGGGAATCATACGCGCGATAATCCGCGCTGTGACGAGCGTTCCTCTTGTTCCGTTGGGAACCCGGTAAATCCGAATACGTGGCACGACGAAGCGACTGCACAGCTGGATCATTCACAAAATACCTCGAATGCGCTCCACCGGAACGATCACCGGCTGTTCGAGTCCTTCCACCTTGACCACGGCAAAGGTTCCCTGTTGCGCCCCGCTGTCGGATAGGTCGATGACTTTTCCCTGGACGAGATCATTCCCATAGAGCTCGATAAGTAATTTTTCGGGGTCTGGGATGTAGACATCGCAAACTTTGAAATGGATCCATCGATCTCTTAGCTCCATGATTTTCCTGCTCTATAATTTTTGCGCTCATCCATGGACCCGTTTTTCGTTGAGAGAGCAAGAGCTATACCACGGATGAGAAGCGCGCATTGACTCACCGAAGTGTCGATTCGGAAAAGCGTTTTGCTTTTTATGAGAGAGCGATAACAAGGCCGCTTAGCAAAAAGCGGAAAAGAACTTCCGATGGGCGTTTATAGTTTGCCGGAAAATTTTTTCTGGACGACGGCCGAGGTTTTTTCTATGAAAAAATATTCACCGCAGAGACACGGAGTACATAGCAGTGCAGAGAGCGGAGTATCTGTTGATCAATAACTCTTTACTCGGCGCCCTCAGCGCCTCAGCCTTGAAAATTGTGGCTGATCCGTCCTTTGGCGGATCCGCGGTGAGCTATTTTAGAGGTGCAAATTGTACTTGCGGACCATGTTGTATACGCTGCGCGGAGTGATTCCTAAAAGGCGAGCCGTTTGCGATTGATTGCCCTGAGCCCTATGAAGAGCAGCTTCCACGAATAACTTTTCACAATACTGGAGGGATCGCGACAGATTCCAACTGTTGGCGTGCAACAGTTTTGCGAGATAAGAGGGAGTCACCTGCGGCGGAGTTTCAGGAGCGTGCGCACTCGATTCCTTCCCTTCGCTCACTTGTTCTGATCGGAGCGAGCGGCTTTCCCCCTGCTCGGATAACTGACGCCAGACTTCAATCGGGAGGTCACTTAGATTGAGGGGAGAATCATCATATTTATTGACTAACGCCTGCCGCACCAGGTTCTCAAGCTGCCTAACGTTTCCCGGCAATTCGATTCCAGTGAGGGCTTTGACAAAGCCGGAGGCGACCGACAGGGATGCCGCGGGATTTAGACCGCGCCAGCCTTTGAGAAAGTGCTCGATCAACGGCTTTACGTCTGCCGGCCTTTCCCGCAACGGGGGGATATGGATCGAAAGGACGTTAAGGCGGTGGAAAAGGTCAGCTCTGAACTTCTTATCGCCCACCATCTTATCCAGCTCTCGATTCGTCGCGGCAATGACCCTTACATCGACCGCAACCTCTTGATCTTCGCCAACGCCGAGAACGCGGCTTTCTTGTAAGACTCGTAATAGTTTTGTTTGCAGGTCATCGTGCAGCTCGCCGATTTCGTCGAGAAAGAGAATCCCTCCTTGAGCGGAGCGGATAAGTCCCTGGCGTTCCCGATCCGCGCCTGTGAAAGCGCCGCGGCGATGGCCGAAGAGTTCGCTTTCCGCAAGGCTGGGACTGATGGCGCCGCAATTGACCGCCACGAAGGGGCCGTCGCACCGCTTCGGATCTAATCGATGGATAGCATGGGCTAGAACCTGCTTCCCTGTCCCGGTCTCTCCCATTATCAAAATCGGCAGGTCGCTCAACCCACTGACACGGACGATCCAGCGGAAGATGGAAATGATAGCCTCGCTTTCTCCTATAATCCCCAGATCCTGCATAGCAGCCCTAATCTTCTCCTCTTCCGTCCGCCGGGCTAGCTCTGCATGGAGCAACCGTGCAAGCAGACGGCTAAGCTCTGCCGCGAAATCCGCATTTGCGCTGTCGAGCAGTTTTAAAGAACCAGCCAACAAGGGATGGCATTGGATACCTAAAGGCCATGCATGAGCGCCGTCCTCGTAGCAGATGACTTTGAATCCCTTCTGCTTCAAAGTGCGGATGACTTCTAAACCGAGGTCGTCTGGGGAGAGACGCGCACCGAGAGCGACCAAGGCGATGCTACTGTAAACAGAGCACTCGACCTCCTGGATAGCTGAAAGGCTCTCCACCCAACGAGGGCAGGCTTCGCAATTTGATATTAAGCGT
>JAHKKJ010000773.1 GCA_020027655.1 Deltaproteobacteria bacterium
CGCGTTTCTCGGCGCGCAGGATGCTATTGCTAGTTTCTTCACGAACAGTACCGACGTCAAACTTCTGCTCGGCGCGGGCGTGATTTTATTGGTCGCCCTCTTTCAGCCGTTGAATGGAATTGTTTTCGTCCTCGATGGTCTTCTCATCGGCGCCCGGGACACTCGCTTCCTCATGTGGGCCATGCTCGTCGGCGCCCTCGGCATTTTTGTTCCTATTTCCTGGATGTCTCTTCACTGGGGTTGGGGTCTAACCGGAATCTGGATCGGAGTCGGTGCTCTGATGTCCTGGCGCCTGGTCACATTGCTCTATCGATTCTTCAGCCGGAGCTGGTTGCCAGTTCAGGAATGAACCGGTTGATTTCGGAGGAAACTGTCATCGAACTTGTGATTAAGTCAGGTAATGTGTAAGTATATGTGTTATGACTTATAGCATTTAGTAGGTCGACTGCTATGGTAAGAAACAAGACTAAGAAGATCATACAAGTGCCGATGGACGAGGATTTACTAGAGCGTATCGACGCCACGGCGGGTATTGTCGCAGAAAGCCGCGCAGCCTTTATTCGTGCAGCCTGTCAACAACGATTAAAAAACTTTGAGGCCAAAGAGCGGGACCGGCTATACATGGAAGGGCATCAAAGGCACCCGGAAGATCTTGACTGGGCTGAGAGCTCGGCCAAACTGCTCTCCAAACGGCTGCCTAAAGAAAAATGGTAATCAATGAAGCGCGGTGAGGTTTGGTGGGTTGATATGCCACCCCCCGCCGGAAGGCGTCCCGCGGTGCTCTTAAGCCGGGATGCAGCGTATCGTGTACGTGCAGCGATCACGGTCGCACCGGTGACTCGCACCATGAGGAAGATTCCCGTTGAGGTTCCTTTAGATCGAACCGACGGGATGCCCGTTCCTTGCGTCGTTAATCTCGACGATATTACGACCCTGCCCAAAGTTCTGATCAAGCAACGCATCACGGCTCTCTCGGCGGAAAAAATCCAGCAAATCGATGAGGCCATTCGGTTTGCGCTGGATCTGGACTAACACTGGCCGGGGTCGGATTGCAACCTCAGTCCCCAGCACTCGATTCGTCATAATTCAGCGTTGCTGGGACTCGATCGTCATTCGATCGTCAATGTAGAAAGGCATGAAGAAATATCAAAGAGGCCCTAGTAAGAACCAAGAAGTAGGTTTCGGATGAGAGTCTTGCGAGGATATTTGCAGAGTGTGGCCTTTTTTCCTTCAAGCTAAAACAGAAAATATTCTGACGCCGTTTCTTTCAAATGCGTGAAAACATAAATTGGCGGAATTATGTTAGCGATAACATTAAACCGGTACATTCGTGCCTGTTGTGAGTCAAGATGCCGCCCAAACCGATCAAGAGCTAGCAGTAGAATCGAAAAGTAACAGATCATCGATGAAAGCACTCCGAAAGTCACCATAACTAGCTGCGGCATTCTACTCAGCACGCCAAGGATGATAAGCGTCCCAATCACGCCAACAACGATAGTGAAGTAGTCGAAAGGCTTAAACATTTTCATGGGCTTTTTTTTCTGAGTAAAACCGCGCGATATTCAATCGACTTCTTTGCGAGCTTCAACTTGACGCTGCGCTTACCTCAGAATTTCGCGCCCATTTGGTGCGAATCCAAACGCCAACCTTGGAAAACAGGTAGACCGCGACAAACTGCGTGAACAAACCGACAATTATAGTAAGCTCTCGCGTACGAACGAAAAATTCCTCGGCGCCAAGAATCGACAACGTGGCGGGCAATAGGCATATCGGAACAAGAAGGACATACTTGTGCACCCGAAGAACTCCAAGTATTAGCCCCAGCAGGCTGAAGGTAACTGCATTAGCAATGAAATGAATGCCCAACCAATTAACTCCTTCCAAATGCTTTCTAGTTAGTGTTTCTATAGCACTCTTCTTTGCTAGTGGAAGCTCATGCACACGAGCAAGGAGCTCAGGCACATGAAAAGTGTTAAGCCTTTGAAGCTCTTCTTTTGTCAGAATTTCTGCGAGTTGCTTTTGAAAGTCAGGGTCAGATGCTATTGTTGGCGCTACCGCAACGCCGTTTATTAATCCCCATACAACCGGAAAAAGAAAGTAACCTAGACGACAGTCAAAAGGTAGATCGAGCTATGCCGCCAGATTGATATCTTCCTAACTCTGTCTTCCACGTTTTGCATATAGATCTGGGGTGTCTCCCGCAACAAGACCTATTCTACCAGAACTCCAGGAAACATCTGTAAAAAATTGCAGACCCGCACTCGGTGCCCGATGCAAGCCATCTCTAGCCATCTCGTGAATACCCTGGAGATCCTTAAGTGGCTGCTGCTATTGTTGACCGATAGCGATTACTGATGATAGCGTCGCGAAAAAAAGTGGCGCGAAAGAGGAGAAACAATCATGGACAAAGTAATCATCATCACGGGCGGGGCTGGAGGGATCGGGTCGGATATCTGCCGCGGCTTGGCAGCCGATGGATTGAAGGTAGTCGTCGCAGACTATGCTAAAGATGTGGCGGAGAAGACCGCCGCGGAGATCCGCAACGCAAAGGGAGATGCCACTGCTGTAGAGGTCGACGTGGGCAGCAAGGAGAGCGTCGCCGAAATGATGAAGCAGGCCCTCGCCAAGTACGGCCAGGTCGATATTCTTTTTAACGGTGCCGGAGTGATGACCCGGATGCCGGTAATCGACATGCCGGAGGAAGAATGGGACCGCGTGTTAAGAATTAATTTAAAGGGAACCTTTCTCTGCTCCCAGGCGGCAGCAAAACATATGATTCCAAGAAAACAGGGACGCATTCTCAGCAT
>JAHKKJ010000774.1 GCA_020027655.1 Deltaproteobacteria bacterium
AAAATAATCGACGTTCAGTAGAATAAACGGCGCAGCTGTGGCAAAGCACCAGCAGGCTGCTCAAAAAGATCTCAGAGGCGAGGCGCACGAAAAATCGACGAGCGGAGGCGTACATTAACCAGTACGTTGTAGCGAGGCGATTGAGTGCAACGAAGCATATGAGTCTTTTTCAGCAGCCTGCTATAGCTTCAACAACCGCTTGGCGTTGCCTTCCAGCATCAGTTCTTTCTCGGAATCCGGGCAATCCAGAGCCTCGATCTTTTCAACGGCTTTCCAGTCGCCCAGCGTAAAAGGATAATCGGTTCCGACCATGATGTGGTCAGCGCCGGCTAATTTGCGCAGGTAATCGATGGTGTCGACGCGGTAGATCATATCGTCGTAATAGATATTTTTTAGATATCCGCTCGGCGGCTTTTTCGCTTGGGCCGCTCGGGCGCCGCTTCGTACCGCCCAGCCTTGATCAAATCGGCCCAAATGATAGGGGAAGAAACCGCCACCGTGCAGCACGCAGAGCTTGAGATCGGGAAAGCGGTCGAAAACTCCGCTGTAGGTCATGAAGCCGAGTGAGAGGGCGCTGTCGGCGGGGTTGCCGCAGATGAGCCTGAGGCCGTAAGGCCCCATCTTTTCAGACCCCGCCACGTCTTCAGGATGCATGACGATCAACGCGTCCAGTTCTTGCGCCTTTGCCCAGAAGGGATCGAAATCCGCGCTGTTATAGTAATTGCCGTTGACGTTGGTCCCGATGTAACCGCCGCACAGCTTGAGATCGCGGACAGCGTGCTCAAGGACCCTGGCGGCGCGGGCGGCGTCCTGCAGCGGCACGGATGCGATGCCAACGAAACGATCTGGATGGCGTGTAACCAGCTCTTTAATTCCTTCGTTGTAGACACGGCACCAACTCTCGCCCTGTTCGCCGGTGAGCCGGTAACCCAGGGTCGCTGTGTGAGCTTCCAAAGCAGCCATCGCCAACTTCGACGCCTGCATCATCTTGAGTCGCTCATCGACGGCCGAGAGCTCGCGCTGGAGCACAAACTTTGGACTGCCGGCAAACGACAAGGCTTTTTGACCCTCGGTCTCTGTGAATTCCACGCCCAGGGCTTTGCCGTGACTCTTCGCTTCTTCCAACAGGCTGTTCGGCACATAGTGGTGGTGAATATCGATGGCGCAACTCTTCATTTTATACTCAATCCTTTTCGTCCAAGAATAATCCCTCACCCTTCCCTCTCCCTGGCAGGGAGAGGGAAGGGTGAGGGTCAGAAAAAACGGAATGAAGTGAACGCAGAGATTGTTTTGATATCGGTATCAGTTCGCCTTGCAAAGCTGTTGCCGGCGTACTTTGCCCGGAAAGACGTCGTGGCACTGGCCATCTTCGACGACGACCTTACCGTTCACCGCGACAGCTTTAATGCCCGGCGGATGCCTTTTCACTTCCTGCGCGTCGATGATGTCGGGCAGCTTATCGCCGAGCAGATCGTCGATCTTGTCAGCATCAAAAACGGTGATGTCCGCCGGCATACCTTCCTTCAGCACACCGCGGTTGAGCCGCAGCTTCTCTGCCGGGAAGCCCGTCAACTTATGCACCGCCTCTTCAAGGCCGAAAAGGTTTTTCTCCCGGTGCCAGTAGCCCAGCACCTTTGCCGGTGCCCCATGCCAGAAGAAGCGATCCAGATGCGCGCCCACGTCGGTTCCGATGAGCCCGGTATCGGATTTAATCATTTCTCCTAGCAGTTCCCTGTGCGCGTTGGCCAGGCCATGATAAACGCAGCGTGACCGGAGATCGTCCTCAAGCCAGGTATCGAAGAATGCATCCACGGGGGGTTTCTCCGTGACCCGCGCGATTTCTTCGACGTTCTTCTGTTCGAGCTTTTTCAGCTCCGGCTTTTCGACGTGCTCAAATACCACGTGATCCCAACCGTGCCATTCCGGGAATTCCGGCTTGCCGGCAGCGGCGACGCGTTCTTGCTCGAGTTTTCTTCTGGTATCTTTGTTCTGGAGCTGGCTACGCAGATCGCTGGCACCCTTGATCGCTTCCCAGGTGGGCAGTCCGTTCAGGAAGAAGCAGTCGTTGATGGTGAAGCGACGAATATGCGTGTAGGGAATGACCACTCCGTAGATGTCCTGGCCGCGCTTTTGTGCTTCCTGCATGAATGCGATCGCCTTGGTGGCATTTGCTTTTTCCCCAGGACGCTGGCGGAACTCATTGCCGATTTGCAAGGCGTGAATTCTTTCCAGCATCGCTGGAACGCCGCTTTCCGGCTGAAGCATCATCTGGAAACCGTTGAACTGGAAGCAGCCATTGTACTCGGCGGCCACGTTGGCCAAGGCAACGATCTCGTCATGTGTCGCAAACGTGCTCGGTGTGCCGGCATGGATAGCCGGGCCGCCGCGGGGGCTGGTGGAGAAACCAATGGCACCCTGTTCCATCCCTTCGCGCACCATCTTCTTCATCGCGTCCAGTTCCTCAGGGTTGGCTTCCCTGGCATAGGCCGCCTCGCCCATGACGGTGAGTCGGACGGGGGAGTGAGGCATCAATGGGGCGACGTTGACGCCGATTTTCCCTTCAATGTAGTTCAGATAGTCGGCGAAGGTATTCCATTTCCAATCCTTGTCGTCGACGTATTTATCCAGCACGCGCCGCAGGTATTGAACCAGTACCTGGCGCGGCTCGGCTTTCGGGGGTACCGGCGAGCAGGAGGCGCCGCAGTCGCCGATGATGATGGTTGTCACCCCGTAGTTCACCACCGGATTTCCGTTCGGGTAGAGCACCACGAAGGCATCCATGTGGGTGTGCGAATCGATGAAGCC
>JAHKKJ010000189.1 GCA_020027655.1 Deltaproteobacteria bacterium
GCACCCGCCCGCCGCGCTTCAAGTAGTCCTCGAGGACCGTATACGCGCGGTCGGACGGGGGATCGCCGATGGCCCGCACGGAGATCGAGCATCGTTCCTTCGGCGCCGAGGGATCGCCACGATTCGACACGCACCTGACCACCCCTGCCATAGGTAATCTTTTTGCCTCTGAATCTTGCGCCGAGGCGGCGCACCCATGGATCGTTCAGGTTAACAGCGATCCTCCCGCCGGGCCGAATTCCACCGAAGAGCGCCCCCTTTTCACGGGCGACCCCCGCCAGACTGCTCAGCCCCTCGAGATGAGCCGCAGCCACGGCGGTGATAATTCCCATATCTGGAGCGGCGATCTCGGCTAGACGTTGGATCTCCCCTGGACGATTGGTTCCAAGCTCGACGACTGCCACCTTGCTTCTTTTGTGCAAACGAAGGAGTGTCAAGGGCAAGCCGACAAGATTGTTGAAATTACCCTCGGTTTTCAAAAGCCTTCCTCGAAGCGGTTTCTGATTCACGTAAGCTTCTTTGAGAATCGCCGCTAGCATCTCTTTGGTGGTGGTCTTGCCATTGGATCCGGTGATGGCCAACACTTTCGGGCCGTATACCTCGCGCCGGTAATGAGCCAAATCGCCGAGGGCTCTTAACGTATCGCGAACCTTGACCACCGCGGCGGCGCCGTATGCCGATCGATGCAGTTCGCGATGAACCACAACGCAACTCGCGCCCCGCCGCACCGCATCGCGGACGAATCGATGACCGTCCAACCGCTCACCCTTCAGCGCGACAAAAACCGATCCCCGTTTTACCTTGCTCGAGTCTGTCACCACTTCACCGAACCGATCGCTCTTTCCGCCGCAGAGGAGCCTTCCCCCGGTCGCCAACAGAATTTCTCTACGTCGCCACCCCATTCCCAACCGCTATGCGCTGCCAATCTGGCTCAGCTCCTCCCGCGCAACTTCTCGATCATCGAAATGAATTCTCTTCGCTCCGATGATCTGATAGTCCTCGTGCCCTTTACCCGCGATCAAAACCAAATCGCCCCGTTGAGCCGCCCGCAACCCGATGCGGATGGCCGCGCGCCGATCTTCTTCAACCCAGTAACCCCGTTCGGTTTGCGGGCTATCATCCCCAAACCTCTTCAAACCGGTCTGCTGTATTCCATCCTCGATTTCGGCCAGAATCCTGAGAGGGTCTTCGGTACGAGGATTGTCCGAAGTTAAAACCAAAAGATCACTTAACCGTGCCGCGATCTCGCCCATCAACGGTCTCTTGCCGCGATCGCGGTCTCCGCCGCAGCCGAAGATCGTCAAGACTTTGCGTTGAGTCAACGGACGAACCGCGCCGAGTACTTTTTCCAGCGCGTCAGGCGTGTGGGCATAATCCACCAAAACGGAGACTCCCAGATTGTTTTCGACCTTCTCCAATCTGCCCGGCACCGAGGTCAGCTGTTGAATACCTTCAGCAATCACGTTGGCCGGCAATTCCAGACAACCCCCGACTCCGGCGGCGCCCATGATGTTTTGCAAATTGGCTGCGCCGAGGAGCGGTGAAGAAAAATCCAGGTGACGACCCTTGAACTCTAAACGTCCTCTAAGCCCGGCCACGTCACTCTGAACCGTTACGGGATGGATGTCCCACTCGCTATCCTCGCCGTAGCTCCAGGTCTCCAGGCCCGAGTCGCGGAGTTTGTCTAGAAGCTCCCTGCCTCTGGCGTCTTCCGCGTAGATAACGGCAGCCTTCTTTGGCTTCACACTCACTTTTAGATAATCCGTAAAGAGCTTGCTCTTAGCCGAAAAATAGTCGTCCATGCTGGCATGGTAATCAAGATGATCGCGCGACAGATTTGTGAATATACCAACGTCAAAGTCGATGCCTCGGACCCGCTCTTGAACCAACGCATGGGAGGAAACTTCCATCACTACTGACTGGGCGCCGGTTGTTTCCATCTCCGCCAAAAGCGACTGCAATTCGAGGGATTCCGGTGTCGTGTGATGCGACGGAACTTGGCGTCCCCGGTAACGATAGTTGATTGTGCCGATCACGCCCGGCTCCAAACCGGCAGCCGAGAGTATCGATTCGACCAGATAGGCCACCGTGGTCTTTCCATTAGTTCCGGTGACACCCACCAGCTTCATCCGCCAGCTCGGCCGTCCGTAGAAATGCGCCCCCCATAATCCCATGGTGCTTCGGACATTTTTTGTCCGGATCCAAGTTGTTCCTGGCGGCCAGCTAGCCTTATGCGTCACGACGACCCCGGCGGCGCCCCTCTCAAGTGCTCGCGGAATGAACTCGTGGCCATCGAGTTTCTCTCCAGGAATGGCAAAGAAAATCTCTCCCACTCTCACTTGACGAGAGTCGTAGGTTAGCCCGGTCACTTCTTGATCGAGATTCCCCTCGGCTTCTTCTATCTCCTGTAGCGCCAAAAACTCTCGCAGACGCATTCCGTTAACCTTGGAGGTTTAAAAGCAAAATGTTTTCCTCGTCCCAACGACCTCCGGGCGCCGGCAATTGCCTCACCACATAGCCGTTTCCGCGCATTTTTACCTTGACCCCGATGGCTCGAGCCTTCTCCACCGCCTCCCGGAGACTGAGGCCAACGAAGTCTGGCACAGCGGCGGTGCTGCCATCGGCGGCGGTTTCTTTCTTCAGCGTTCGCCGGACGGGATGTTCAGCTTGGCCAACCGCGGCGGGAACCAAGTCCGGCTTTTGCGGAGCCACCGCGAGGTGATGGAGCGCCCCTCGCGCGATATTACGGAAAACCGGCGCGGCAACAACGCCGCCGTAGACGTTGACCTCCGGCTCATCGACGAGGACCAAAGCAACCAATTTGGGGGCGTCTGCAGGGACAAATCCGACGAACGACCCTACCCGTTTCGCCGCCGCATAGCCGCCGTGGGTGAGATCCGCCTTTTGCGCCGTACCCGTCTTTCCCGCCACCTCAAACCCTTCCACCTTCGCCATCATCCCGGTGCCGCCTTCATTGGTCACTTCTTTCAGCATGGACGCTAACAATCGCGAGGTCTTCTCCGAGACCACGCGCCGGACTACGTGGGGCTGGTTTTCGAGAAGCACCTCGCCTTTGGGACCCACTACGCGCCGTACCAAGTAGGGACGCATCAGGAAGCCACCGTTGGCGATCGTTGCGTAAGCCATCACCATCTGCATCGGCGTTGCCGAAATGCCCTGGCCAAAAGCGTGGGTCGCGAGATCGATCGCTGACCAGGATTCTGGTTTTCGCAGCAGCCCGGGGACTTCGCCCGGCACATCAATACCGCTAACCTGACCGAAGCCGAATTTTTCAATGTACTTGAAATAGCGTTCCCGCTTTAGCTTCTCTGCCACCTTGGTAAATCCAATGTTGCTCGAGACCTGAAGGATTTTGGAGAAGGGCAACCAACCGTGCGGATGTGTGTCATGAACGACCTTGCCGGCGTAAGCGTATTTTCCCATTTCGCAGTAGAAAAGATCGTCTTTGCCCACCACGCCTTCTTCCAAGGCCGCGGCCGCAAGGATCGTTTTAAATGTCGAGCCGGGCTCAAAGCTGTCGGCGACCGCGCGATTGCGTTTTTGCTGTGACGACTGTTTGGAAAAATTGTTCGGATTGAACGACGGATAGTTCGCTAGAGCGAGCACCTCCCCTGTGAACGGCTCAACCACGATCGCAATCCCCGCCTTAGCTCGGTACTTGCTGATCGTTGCCTCCAGTTCTTTCTCCGCGAGATGTTGAATCGACGTATCCAAGGTTAAATGAATGTCACCGCCCGGTGGAATCTGCAGACCCTCGACGCCTTGGACCAAAACCCTGCGGCCCAGAGCGTCACGTTCGATCACCGATGAGCCGGTTTCTCCCCGAATATAGCCGTTGTAATGCAATTCTAAGCCTTCCAGTCCTTCTGAATCACGACCAACAAATCCAATCACTTGCCCCGCCAACTGACCCTGTGGGTAGTAGCGGTTCGGCTCATAAAACATACCGATGCCGTCGGCACTCAAGGCCTGGATCTGCTCAGCTTCTTGAGGACTGATCTGCCGCTTAATCCAAACGAAAGGCTTGTCCGCGGTAATTTTCTGTTTCACTTCGACGAGGTCGAGATTGAGGATTCTAGCGAGCGCCCGGCTGACGCTTCCTGGATCATGAATACGATGAGGACGGGCATAAACCGACTGCGCTTCCAGACTCAACGCCAGTGGCTCACCCGTACGATCCATGACCGCACCTCTTTTTGGAAGCACGATCCACTCCTTAAGGTGCTGCCTTTCGCCGAGGCGTTTGAGCTTTTCTCCCTGCAGAACTTGAAGCTGAAATGCCCGTCCGGCGGCCACAACAAACAAAACCAAGAAAAATACCTTGGCGACACCCAGACGCAAGCGATTTCCCTGATCAGCGCGTCTCATGGCAAGACAATGACCTGACCCTTCTCTGGAGGCCTAAGCCCCAAGCGCCGGCGAGACATCGCTTCCAAACGATCCGGCGAGGTCAACGTGGCGAATTCAACTTTCAATTCTCGATTTTCCTGTTCAAGTTGATTCTGGAGCTTGCTCGTGGTCGAAAGGACATAGCCCATATGGACCACCTGCAATCGCAGCCAAACGTGGAGCAACGCAACTCCAACCAGACCCAAAGCCAAAAAAGCGATCGACATGACGTGCCGCGGGCGCTGACGCCGACCAGTGCTCTCGACCCGCTCCTTTTTTTGAGATCGCAAGGTTTTGACGCTCTGTCTTACCGCGGTTGCCACTGGCTAACTCCCTCTAGATCCGTTCCACCGCGCGCAATTTGGCCGAGCGGGCGCGTGGGTTAGCTTCAATCTCGCCGGGTGAAGGAGAAAGCGGCCTGGTCGTAAGCAACTTGACCTTTCGGCTCCAACCGCACTGGCACGTCGGCATCCTTGGAGCACAGATACAATCACGGTTCCACTTACGAAATGCGGTTTTCACCAGTCGATCTTCTAACGAATGAAACGAAATAACCACCATCCGACCCTTGGGCTGAAGAAGTTCGTAACCGTGCTCCAAAAAGCGATCTAAATTCCCTAACTCTTGATTGACCGCGATTCGCAAAGCTTGAAAGGTTTGAGTCGCCGGATGATGATCTCGTCCACCCTTGCCCTTAACTCGTGCGACAATTTCAGCAAGCTCTTCCGTCGTTTTGATTGTCTTCATCTTCCGTTCAGATGCGATGGCTAACGCAATACGACGAGCCTGCGGCTCTTCGCCATACTTACGCAGGATTCGTTCCAGTTCGGATACCGAAAACGCATTAACGATCTGATACGCATCCAGCGCTTGACCGCGATCCATTCGCATATCGAGCTTCGCTTCACCCCGAAAACTGAAGCCCCGCTCTCGAGATTCCAACTGGTGCGACGAGATACCCAAATCCAAAACAATGCCATCCACCGCCTGCCAACCGATCTCAGACAAGATCGCCGCAGCCGCCGCGAAATTCGCCTGCCGCACCACGAGGCGACCCCCAAATCCGCCCAGTCGTTGGCGCGCCGCCGCCAGCGCCTCGTCATCCAAATCCAGTCCGAGGACTTGCCCGTCGGGATCGCTGTGAATCAGAATTTGCTCTGTGTGTCCTCCTCCTCCCAAAGTGCCGTCCAGGTATCGTTTCCGCGATTCGGGCCTGAGAAAGTCCATCACCTCCCGAGCCATTACAGAAACATGCGTAAACGCCATTTAGTGACTGGTGCCGTCCCCCTCCCAGTCGTCGTCAAAACTCTCGATGGCATCTTCCAACGAGGTGTACTCCTCGAAGAAACGATCCATCCCGACGACCTTAAAAATATCCCTCAGAAACGGGCTCATCCCGGCCAGCTTGAGATCGCCGTTCAAATTTCTAAGCAGCTTGAGCCGTTCGAGGAGGACCCCGATACTCAAATAATTGATATGGTCTACGGCCCTAAGATTCAGGACGACTTTCGTACGATCTTTTTCAATCAGTCCACCGATCATGTCTTTGATCCGGATCATCTCCCGAAAATCGATATCGCCAGCCACATCGAGCACCGAAATGTCCTGGATGGGTTTTCGCTGCAGCATTCCTCATTCTCCCTTCATCAAACCACATGCATCTTTCGACGTTCTTACAATCCCAAGTCACCGAGGAAATCAGGGTCTTGCATCAACTTTTCTTCAGCATCCGAGAATATTTTTTTCCATGCATCGAGATCCCACACGCGAAACTTTTCCAAAGCTGAGACCAAAACGACATCGCGCTTTAGTTCGGCGTATTTCCTCAAGAACGGCGGGATTAAGATGCGGCCTTGCTTATCGACAATGCATTCAGACGCGCCGCCAAGATAATAATTCTGGAACATCAACATTTTGCGATCGAACTTCGGCTTTTTTCGAATCTCTTCTTCCAACCGTGACCATTCGTCGACAGGATAAATGTCGAGGCATTTCATGCCATCCACTATGAAATTCGTAATTACGATGCGCTCGTCACTTTTGCGGAGAAGAACTTCCCTAAACTTGACAGGAATGCTCAAACGTCCCTTGCCGTCGAGCGTATGTTCAAAGCTGCCGCGAAACATAGGTCGTTGAATTAGTCCTTTGATGGGAAACTATCCCACATCATCCCACATAGGCGCCACTTATAACTTTATGAACAGAAACTGTCAATAAAAATTTCAACTTTTTCGCGGATTTTTGGCTTTTTCGGGGCTCGTCAATCAATATATGGATGGTGCTATGGAGAGGGCCACTAGATAGCGATTTGGACCGCCTGTAAACCCAGCTTCGAGCATGCTGGGACCATTCAGAAAGAGGGATAGCCAGGGATCGATAAGATGTGGGCTAAAGTGGATCGTAAGCCGGATTCTGTAATGGTTCCTAATAGGAACCATAGCGATCATTCATCTTGCCCCATGATTGCTCATGGGGTCGAGC
>JAHKKJ010000190.1 GCA_020027655.1 Deltaproteobacteria bacterium
CCTTTCCGACCTATCCGTTGAACGGCCATACACTGGAAGCCTACGGTCAATATCAGTATCGCAAGGACGGTGAGTTGCATCTTTTCAATCCGCGCACGATCCATCTGCTGCAGAAAGCCTGCCGCATCAACGACTACAAAACGTTCAAGGAATACACCCAGCTTATCGATGGTCAGTCCGAGCGTATGGCGACCTTGCGCGGCCTGATGGAACTAAAATACGCCTCGAAGCCGATTCCAATCGAAGAAGTGGAGCCGGTGGATGCGATCGTAAAACGCTTCAAGACCGGCGCCATGTCCTACGGCTCGATAAGCAAAGAGGCGCACGAAGCCCTGGCCATCGCGATGAACCGCATCGGCGGCAAGAGCAATACAGGTGAGGGGGGTGAAGATCCGGCGCGTTACGTTCCAGATTCCAATGGCGATTCGCGCAATAGTGCTATTAAGCAAGTTGCCTCGGGACGATTTGGCGTGACGAGTTATTACCTGACGCAAGCGCGGGAGCTCCAGATCAAGATGGCCCAGGGTGCCAAGCCAGGAGAAGGTGGCGAGTTACCCGGTCGAAAAGTCTATCCGTGGATCGCCAAAGTGCGCCACTCGACCCCGGGTGTCGGCTTGATTTCTCCACCGCCGCACCACGACATCTACTCCATCGAAGATTTGGCGCAACTGATCCATGATCTCAAAAACGCCAATCATCACGCGCGCATTAGCGTAAAGCTCGTCTCTGAAATCGGCGTCGGAACCATTGCCGCGGGCGTCGCCAAAGGCCATGCAGATGTGGTTTTGATTAGCGGCCATGACGGCGGCACCGGAGCTTCGCCACAGACAAGTATCAAGCACGCGGGCCTGCCCTGGGAGCTAGGACTCGCGGAGACACACCAGACCCTGGTGCTTAACAACCTGCGCAGCCGCATCGCCGTGGAGACCGACGGCCAGCTGAAGACCGGCCGCGACGTCGTCATTGCTGCGATGCTCGGCGCCGAGGAATTCGGTTTTGCAACCACTGCCTTGGTGACCTTGGGCTGCATCATGATGCGGGTCTGTCACCTCGACACCTGCCCGGTGGGGGTCGCCACGCAGAATCCCGAGTTGCGCAAGAAATTTGAGGGCGATCCAGCCCACGTGGTGAATTTCATGCGCTTCATCGCCCAGGAGATGCGCGAGCATATGGCCAAGCTGGGCTTTCGCACGGTCAACGAAATGGTCGGCCGTTCGGATAGGCTCGAAGTGCGCCGCGCTGTGGAACATTGGAAGGCCAAAGGTTTGGATTACGCAGCGATTCTTTATCAACCCAAGGTCCGGCGCGACGTTGGCCGGTATTGCCAAATACCGCAGAACCATGGGCTGGAAAACGCCCTCGACAACCAGGTACTGCTGGACTTGGCCGCGCCGGCGTTGGAACGGCGGGAGAAAGTCAAAGCGACGTTGGATATCCGCAATACTAATCGTGTCGTTGGGACGATTCTTGGCAGTGAGGTTACCCGAAGATTTGGACCGCAGGGTTTGCCGGAAGACACGATCCATTTTCACTTTGAAGGCTCCGCTGGTCAGAGCTTTGGGGCATTTGTCCCGGCCGGCATGACTCTCGAACTGGCCGGCGACGCTAACGATTATTTTGGTAAAGGTCTCTCTGGTGGCAAGATGATTTTGTATCCGCCGGAGGGTTCTACTTTTGCTCCCGAGGAAAACATCATCGTTGGCAATGTGGCCTTTTACGGCGCCACCGGGGGCGAGGCGTATATTCGCGGCATGGCTGGCGAGCGCTTCTGCGTACGCAACAGCGGTGTTCGTGCCGTAATCGAAGGCGTAGGCGACCACGGTTGCGAGTATATGACCGGGGGTAGGGTCGTCGTTATCGGGACAACGGGGCGGAATTTTGCCGCCGGGATGTCAGGGGGTATGGCGTACGTACTGGACGAAGATGGGACGTTCAAGAACCGTTGTAACTTCGAAACAGTGACGCTTGAGCGATTGGACGAACGAGATTTGCAAGAAGTGGAGGAGTTACTCAAGCGACATGCGGTTTATACACACAGCGCACGCGCGTGGCAGCTTCTAGCGCTGTGGCAGGAAACCGCACCGAAGTTCGTCAAGGTAATGCCAAGAGACTACCGTCGCGTGCTCGAGGCTTTACAAGAAGCAGAGGCCAAGGGATTGGTTGGCGACGAAGCGCTCATGTTTGCCTTTGAAGCGAACAAGAACGACGCGGCTCGCGTCAGCGGAAATTGAGCACCTCGCGGTCACTTGGAGAGGCTCTGACCCACGCCTCCTTTCCGCTTTATTAGGAGCGGAAGGGGACTACGAACCCACGTTTGCATGTGTGAATAGCGGATGGCTGAGCTGGAAGGCGCAGGCGTCCGGTCGAATATTTTCGTGTCGCAGGAGAAGCAAGGAGCATGGGCAAACCAACTGGCTTCATGGAGTATGACCGCGAGTTGCCGCAGGACCGTTCGCCGTTAGAACGGTTGCATGATTGGGAGGAGTTTCATGAGCACTTTTCGGAAGCCAAATTGCAGCAGCAGGGCGCTCGTTGCATGGACTGCGGCATTCCGTTTTGCCACACGGGACAACTCATTAGCGGTATGGCTTCAGGGTGTCCGGTTAATAACCTTATCCCGGAATGGAACGATCTTGTTTACCGTGGACTGTGGAAAGAAGCCTTAGAGCGGCTTCACAAGACCAACAATTTTCCCGAATTTACCGGGAGAGTTTGTCCGGCACCCTGTGAGGGATCCTGCGTGCTCGGCATCAATGAGCTCCCGGTGACGATCAAGAACATTGAATGCTCGATAATAGACAACGGTTTTGTCCAAGGATGGGTAACCCCGGACCCGCCGCAGAAACGGACCGGTAAGAAAGTTGCGGTCGTCGGTTCAGGCCCGGCCGGGCTCGCCTGCGCGGCGCAACTCAATCGTGCGGGCCACCGGGTAACCGTGTACGAACGGGCGGACCGCATCGGCGGCTTGCTGATGTACGGTATTCCCAACATGAAGTTGGACAAGAGCATTGTGCAGCGCCGCGTTGACCTTATGGCCGCGGAAGGCGTGGAGTTCGTCACCAACATTGCCGTCGGCGCCGATATTCCGGCGAGCCGGCTGCAGCAAGAGTTCGATGCCGTCATATTATGCTGCGGGGCCACCCAGCCGCGTGATTTGCCGATTCCCGGCAGGGAACTCAAGGGCATCCACTTTGCCATGGATTTTCTGCACGCGAATACGAAGAGCTTGCTTGATTCAGGTCACGAAAACGGCAACTATATTTCAGCGGCCGATAAGCATGTGATTGTCGTCGGCGGCGGGGACACCGGCACGGACTGTGTCGGCACCGCCATGCGACATCAATGCAAGAGCCTCACACAAATTGAAATCTTGCCGCGTCCACCCGATGCGCGTCAGCCTGACAATCCTTGGCCCGAATGGCCCAAGGTTTATAAACTGGACTACGGCCAGGAAGAGGCCAAGGCTCGCTTCGGTGCCGACCCGCGCATCTATCTTACCACTGGTGAAAAATTTGTGGGGAATGAGAAGGGTGAGGTCAAAGAGTTCCACATCTACGATGTAGAATGGACAAAGAATGAGAAGGGAGCTTTTATTCCCACGCGGGTTCCCGGCACAGAGAGGGTTTTACAGGCGGATCTGGTTTTACTCGCGATGGGTTTCCTGGGCCCTGAGGATACGGTTCTTTCGCAACTCGGTGTCGAACGCGATCCGCGATCCAATGCCAAAGCTGAATATGGCCAATTCAACACCAGTGTTCCTGGCATTTTTGCGGCCGGCGATTGCCGGCGCGGCCAGAGCCTAGTGGTTTGGGCAATTAACGAAGGGCGCGGCGCGGCTAGAGAGTGCGACCGCTACTTAATGGGCAAGACGAATCTCCCCTGAACTCGGAGCATGCAATAGGTCAGGAAAGTTTACGGTTGCATGAGAGACCAAGGTGCAGTGCCGGAGGTAAAGTTTTATGGCAAATTCTGCAAACCATTTTGGACCGCGACCGATGGACGAAGTTAAAAAAGAGCTTCTTTCTCGAGCCAAAGAGATGCGCAACCCGTTTCTTCACACGATCTATGAAGAAGTTGCGCCGGTGATCCGGGATCTCAAATCCGTGGAGAGAGAAGAGTGGGCGAGGGTCTTCAGTGCCCTGGCTGCTCCCTGGGAGGAGAAAGCGGCGCGCGCCGAGGCTGACGGCGACGGCTCGGCAGCAATGAAAAATTATCTTATCGCCTACGACTGCTGCCACTTGGCGCGCTATCCGGCGCCCAATTCGCCGGGCAAGCTGAAAGCTTACAGAAAATCACAGGAGAATTATTTGAAGGCGGCGCGCTACTTCGATCCGTCCGTGGAGCGTGTCGAGATGCCGTTCCGCGGCCGGCCTGGTGAAGGAAGGGTTTCGGTCGGGCTCTTGCGCAAGCCGAAAGGCGCTGAGAAACCGCAGGTGGTGATTATTTGGGGCGGCATCGACGCTTTTAAAGAAGAACGACCGACTGAACCTTATCTTCGCGCGGGCATGGCAACGCTTTGTATCGACATGCCGGGAGTGGCCGACGCCCCGCTTGCCGGTTCGGAGGATGGTGAGCGCCTTTGGGATGCGGTGCTTGATTGGATCGGTCAACGCCCGGATTTGGATTCGAACCATGTCGGAATTATCGGTGGCAGCACTGGAGGTTATTGGGCCACAAAAGTTGCCCATACCCATCGCGAGCGGATTCGTGCCGCGGTTAACCATGGTGGTCCGGCACACTACGCTTTTGCGGAAGAATGGATCATCAAAGCACAGCGCGGCGAATATCCATTCGAGCTTGCTGAAACTCTCGCGTGTGCTTTCGGCCGCTCCAGTGCTGAAGAGTGGGTTGAATACAGTCCCCGACTTTCTCTGCTCGATCAGGGAATACTCAACCATCCCTGTGCGCCGCTGCTTTGCGTCAACGGCGTTAACGATAGCGTTTTCCCGATTGCCGATATGTATTTACTGCTCGAACATGGCGACCCTAAGACCGCACGCTTCTTTCCCGGCGGCCACATGGGAGGGGGCGGGGCACAGGCAATGATTTTGGCTTGGTTGAAGGAGAATCTGCGCTAAGGATATCGGGCCGTGCTAAAACGTTGCTTTACTACGGGATTCGTTGCTTGTTTAGCTCCTGCTGGAGATGGAGTTTCTGCTGTTGGTCTTTTAGCAGATTCATCTGCTGTTCGATCTGTAATTGCCTCAGTTGCTCTTTTTGCCTGGACGGGTTCTGCTCCCGTTGAATCTGATTGATCTCCAGCTCGGTCTTGAGGCGATTCAGTTGTTGTTCGTTCTTGATTTGATCGAGCTGCTGCTGGGTTTGGTTGATCTGCTGTTGTTGCTGCGGTTGGGTGAGACCGGTCCGCTGTTGCTTAAGCTGATCTAACTGCTGTTGGGCTCGATCCAGCTGCTGGTCACGTTGCAATTGGTCCAGTTGCTCGCGCTCGCGCGTCTGATTGATCTGCTCCTGTTGACGAGCCTTGGTTTGCTCCTTCTGAAACTCCTGGACTTGGTCAGCGGCCGCCCGGCTCATGGCCGGGCACGCAATACAATACAGGCTGATAACAAGCGCGGCGAACATAAAAGTGTGAAACGTTTTCATAGATCACCCTACTCCAAGTTCTCAGGAACCGATGAAGAATTCAATAGACACCAGTGGGTCGAGAGAAGCAAGGAAAAAATCAATCGGAAAATAGTCTAAATTTCTGCAATGCCGTAATACGCTGCGCAGTTGTGCCACAGAATTCTCCTTTTGTCTTCTACTCCAATGGGCAACTGCAGGAAGCGCTCCACTGCCTTTGGATACTTTGTGTCCACGTGCGGAAAGTCGGTGGAGAAGACCAAGCGGTCATTACCGACGAAATCGACAGCGTATTTTACCGGCTCCTCGTCGGCTTCGACGGAAGCATAGCACTGTCTCTTGAAGTACTGACTCGGCGGGTTCTTGAGCTCAGGCGCCCACTGGTCACCGAACATCTCCCAATGCTCATCGAGCCGCCATAAGAGAAACGGCAACCAGCCGCAATTACCCTCAAGAAAAGCGACGCGCAACTTAGGATGGCGCTCAAGAACACCACCGCCGCAGAAGCTCCCCACCGCCAGCATCTGTTCGAACGGGTGGGAAAAGGTGTGCCGCAGCATAAAATCGTAGCCGAATTGATCGCCGACCTGCCGCCCGGCCGAGGTATTGGATTCGTGAAAACCGAGCGGAACATCCAACTCCTCCAGGGCCGACCATAGGGGGTTGTAGTAGGGGTCATGCCAATTGTGGCCGTTGACGATATTGGCCCGCAGAAAGACCGCGCGAAAACCAAGCTGCTTCACGCAGCGCTGAGCCTCGGAAATCGCATCGTCGATATTGAACACCGAAACCATACCCGCACCCTTGAGCTTACTCGTATCCGCCTGGCAAAACTCGTAGAGCCAATTATTGTAAGCGCGGGCTATAGCGGCGGCGAGCTCGGGTTCCATGTCCGGAATGCTAAGGGCATTCAGTCCCCGGCTTGGATAGAGCACCGCAAGGTCGATTCCTTCCTCGTCCATGGCCTCAAGTTGGACTTGGGCACTCCAGCCGCGTTCCATGTGCGGCTTGAAGAGTTTTTGATTGCGGTGAAAAATGTGACCGGGCGGAGGAATAGTTTCCGGAGGAGGGTACGCCGGTCGGCCCCATGCCTCCCCATCAGGGCCCACCATTCGCAAATCCCTGACATGATCGGTGGTGCCCCGGGGCGCGTAGTCTTTGAACTTGGAATCGATAAATCGCTGCCAAAGGTCCGGCGGCTCCAAGATATGCATGTCGCTGTCCAGCACTTTGAATCCGTTTTTAGCCATGGCTCCTCCGCTTTACAAAGATTACTCTGCGTCTGGATGGGTGGAAATGTATTTCGCT
>JAHKKJ010000775.1 GCA_020027655.1 Deltaproteobacteria bacterium
CCAATTCTTTGGATCCTTCATATGGACCGGCGTAAATTCGCTTTGCAAATTGTGGCGCAAGTAAATATCCGTAGACGCTTCAGCGGCCCCGAAATTCCCGGCCCGGCAGTAAGCCCTGCGACCGCCGCACCGGTGATAGCGATATCGTACTCGGAAGTTTCCTGCACGTCGTTCAACCTTCCATCGGGAATGGCCATGTGAAAACCTTCTAGGGCTCTCCGAAGCATCTCGTCGCGTTGTCCCAGAGCATTTTTCGCATGACCTCATCGCCCAGAGATTTCCACGCCAGTACCTTGTCGGCGGACTCCGGAAAGCGGGATTCGGCGTGAGGGTAATCGGACGAATACATTAGCAAGCCGTCGCCGAGAAAGTCGGTGACCATTTTGGCCATCTTCTCGCCTTCATGGATCACCAGGCTGGCGAAAAAGCGCCCGCTGGTCATGTACTCGCTGGGTTTGTGAGCCAGATTCTGCGGCAGTGCGTAAGAGATGTAGACGCTTTGATCGTCCATACGCGCTCCCCAAAACGGCAGCCAGCCAAAGCCGGACTCGAGGATGCAGTAGCGAATATTCGGGTATCGATCCATGATACCGGCGCCGAAGAATGCCGTCATCGCTCTCATCGCACCCCACGGGTGCGAGGCAGTCCGGCCAATGAACGGGTTGTCCCAGAGGTCGCGGTAGCCAGGATAACCCTCGGTAAAACTGTGATGCGCGACACAGAGCCCTGCTTCGTTCGCCGCTGCCCAGATCGGCTCCAGATCTGGGTGATCGATGGGAACTCCTTCATCCAGGTGAGGATAGATCCCGGCGGCCCATGGCGCGCTCGCCCATGTTTTGATCTCTTCCACTGATACGTCAATCGCTTTATTGCTCACCACAATGAGAGATTTGAGCCGATGTGGATACTTATTGCAAAAGTCGCTCGTAAAGCGGTGATTCGCGCGAATAAATCCAACCTCGATCTCAACGTCGTCCGAAGCCGGAGGTATTCCAGGAAGCATGAGCTGAACATCTACTCCTTCTTCATCCATATCTCGAATGCGTGCCTCGGCATTGTCATCGGCGCCTCCCGGTGTCGGAAAGCGCGTACCCATAAATTTCGGGGAATGCCGTTCAACCTGTTCCCTCGGACCCGCTTCGCCTAAAATCCGCAGTTTCTGACGCCAGCCGGATCTTTTCGTAAACTGAAAGCGGTGACGATATGGCGGTTCCAAAATCTCGCCGGCCCAGCCTACACGAAACGGAACTTTACAGTTCTCCCACTCTGGCAGCCGCTTGCGTATATTGGCATCGAAATAGGGCTCCAGGGTTTCCGCATTTGGACTGAGGTGCGTATCCGAATCAAAAATCTTAAAACGTTGGCGCATGTGTGCTTCCTCCTTGCGCGCAAAGCAGCGACTTTTACGCTATCCATAACACAACCATCGGCCTCGTGAACAACGAATGTTTAGCGCTAGAATTGGCAAAGAAACAGATAAAACCGGATACGATTTTCATTTACCTCGGTTGGCGTGCACCAATCCCTGTACTCCTTGCTCTTTCATCTTACGCCGCAGCCGCTTCATCTGACGGGCAGAGATTCCAAAAAGCCTCGCCCCTCTTCCCACCGTCTCTCGCCCTTCGATTGTCAGCCCTACCACCTGCATCCGATGGATCTCTTTCTGACTCACCCTTAACTCCCACTCGCTCATCCGATCTCCTCCCTTTTTGGGGAGAAGATCCTAGCCGAGGGGGTGACATATTCGCTGAACTACTACATCGGTATCTGGTCGCGTTGACAATACCGGTTATCAGGCACTAGAGTCATACGAAAATGCCGTTAGCCCTTGCGATACACCCGATAACCGAAATCCGCTTCGGACAGGCGACCCACTTGAAGCCACAGCGTTGGTTGTGAATCGGGACGAGCTCAGGCAGTTGGTTCTCGAAGACAGTTCCTTTGTGAGCGTCGATTTTGAGATCGTGCGTCCTTGATTCATTTATTCCGGCCTGACCCTGCTTCATCTCCAAAGTGCTGAAAACAGCGGGGCCGCCGCAACGGTGATGGCCGCAGCGCGACGAGTGTTTGGTCAGCAAACTGGACAAGGAGGAACTGCAATGTCGTTCTACGAAAAAGGCCCCGTTCGCATTCAATATGAGGAGGCCGGTTCCGGCTTCCCGTTGTTGCTCATCCCCGGCGGCGGATTGAACTCAACGATCGCCGGCTTGAAACGCGGCAGACCTTTTAATGCGATCGAAGAGTTCAAGGGAGAATACCGCTGCATCTTCTCGGACATGCGCAACGCCAGTGGCGGGGAGTCTTCTGGCCCGCTCGAGAACGATCGGCCGTGGGATGCCTATACCGATGACCATATCGGTCTGATGGATCACTTGGGGATCCACAAGTTCGTGGTGATGGGCTTCTGCATTGGTGGTCCTTTGGTTTGGAACCTTCTGAAGCGGGCACCCGACCGCATCGTCGCAGCCGTGCTGGCGCAGCCGAGCGGATTCCGGCCGGAGATGCCAAACCTCTCCTACGAGAGCAACATTACGGGCTGGGGTCCGGAATTGGTCAAGCGCCGGCCCGACATCACGATGGAGATGGTCGACAAATTTCTGACCAAGATGTACCGCACCAACCCCGACTTCGTCTTCACCGTGACACGCGATTTCGTGCGCAATTGCCAGACGCCCGTACTGATCCTGCCGGATGATATCCCGGCGCATCCGTACGCCGTCGCCATGGAGGCCGCGATGCTCGCGCCGAAGGCCGAAGTGAGCATGTTCCCGTGGAAGGAGCCCAAGGAGCGGATT
>JAHKKJ010000776.1 GCA_020027655.1 Deltaproteobacteria bacterium
ATCTGAGCACCGAGCACACCACAGGAGAAAAGCGGTCCAGGCACCGGGCCACGACCGAGCTCTTCGAAAACCACGGCGCAGTCGGTGAAAGACACTCCGGCGCCGCCGAGTTCCTCCGGAATCATCATGCCTAACCAGCCGAGCCCGGCCGCTTTCTTGTAGATGTCGGGCTGAAAGGTTTCTTTGTCGCGGTACCAGACGGTCATCTTGTGGGAGGGCACCTCGGCTTTGACGAAGTCGGCGGCCACTTTCTTGAACATCTCTTGGGTTTCATTTAATCTAAAATCCATCTTTCTCTCCTACGGCTTGAACTTTTTGAACTGCTTGAACGGCTGGAACGATCAGCAACCTATTGGTTCAAAATGTTCAAATCGTTCAAGTCGTTCAAACCGTTACGAAAGTCCATCCTAAAGTTTAGTCCGTCTCCGGCGCCTTTTCCTGGGTCGGACGGCCCAGGCCGAGACGGCGAGCGAAAATCAGCCGATCGGTATCGAGCGTGCCGCCGCCGTGTAACTGCCCAGGTCCGCTGCGAACGCAGTACTCGAAATCAACGACCTCGTGTACCGAAAGATCCTGCACGAGAGCGTCGGCGCCCATGATCTGCTGCAGCCGTTCGCCGTTTCTCAAGCGCGCCGTGCGCTGGAAATATCTCTGCTGCACGCCGCCGTAAGGATGAGGGATCTTGGCAAAGCGATGCCAGAAGTTGCGCTGGTTGAACCGTCGCAACGTGTTCAGTTCGATCATGATGTCGGCGATTACGTCACGGACTTTATCGTCCTCAATGAGAGGTTTTCCACCCACGTGGTTCTTCTGGCAGTACTCGACGACGCGCTCGACCACCGGGTCGACGCTGACTCTACCGTCGCCGCCATGCTCGAGCTCCATATGAGTGCTAGCAACTTTCCAACCGTTGTTTTCGCCGCCGATCAGATATTTTGCCGGCACTCGGACATTATCGAAAAAGACGGCGTTCTTGATCCCCATCATCAAATACATGTGTTGAATGGTGATGCCGGGAAGATTTGCCGGAATGTGTAGCCAGCCCAGATTTTCATGGCGCTTTCCCTGCGGGTTGGTGCAGACAAGGGTCCATAAATAATCCGGCGGCAGATGGTGACCCACCATGACCTTCTGGCCGTTGACGATGTAATCGTCACCGTCGCGGATCGCTTTGGTTTGGCAATTGGCGACATCGCTGCCGCCGTGAGGCTCCGTCAGCACCTGCCAGACACAGATTTCGGCGCGGGTAATCGGCGGCAGGAATTCACGCTTCTGCTCTTCGGTGCCCCAGCGGATCAGTACCGGCGCAACAATACGTGCCAAGGTGTAGAATACATGGGACAGGTTCAGCCCATACTTAAAGAGCTCGGTTTCCAGCACCATCTGGTGATCCACCGTAAGGCCGGCTCCGCCGTATTCCTCGGGGTAAATCGGAAAGAGCCAGCCTTTTGCTCCAAGTTTTTCGGCGAGACCGCGGCGGAACTTGTATTCTTTTTCGTCTTCCCGAGTGGACCAGGAGGCGGACCAGCGCAAGTGCTCGTGACCGCGCATCTGTTCCGCCAACCAGGCGCTGACTTCCTTTCTAAACTCGACTACATTTGGCGGCTCTGCGGAAACATTAAAATCCATACTCAACTCCTTTTCTTCGCAATCTAGTGTCCTTGGTCTAGGATTTGTAGTTGACGCGAGACACGAGACGCTAGACTCTAGACTATTTTCATATCACTCCGCTTGCGCGCAACTTCTTAATAGCGTGACCGTCGTAGCCCAATCGCTCTAAAATCTCCTCCGTGTTTTCACCTAGCAACGGCGCGGGGCGGAAAAACTGCGGCGGCGTGTCGGAGAGATTGATCGGACTGCCGATCAAGTTGCTTTTACCCATCTTGGGATGATCGATCTGTTTGGGGATGCCCATGTGCTTGACCTGCGGATCGTCGAAGACTTCCTCGACCGAGTTGATGGGAGCGTTAGGAATGTTGTTGGTGTCGAGGCGCTCCAACCAATAGCCGCGTGGCTGGGTGCGAAATGTTTCTTGTAGAATCTTAACAATCTCCCAGTGGTGTGCCGTGCGATGCCTTCCGGTGGCAAAGCGCGCATCTTCAAGCAAGTCCATTCGTCCGGCCGCTTTGAGTAAGCCTCCCCATGCTTCCTGGTGACCAGACAGATGGATCACGAGTGGCTTCGTATCGCCACACACAAAGCAGTAAATCCGCCCGCGTGGAAAATTGTCGCGGGAAACGGCTTCGCCGCCGTTCAAATAGTCGGCGACATGAGACTCGATAAAAGCCAGGCTCACTTGCAGCAGCGAGACGTCGACAAACTGGCCACGCCCGGTTTTCTGGCGGGCCAGTAGAGCCGCCATGATGCCGTGGGCAGCGAAGATCCCGGAGGAATGATCCGTTATCGAAAATCCGGCGACCTTGGGATTATCGAAGTCGGTCACCAAGCTCAGCATGCCGCTCAGTGCCTGGCCGATGGTGTCGAAACCAGGCTTGTCCCGATAGGGCCCGCTCTGACCGTAGCCGGAGATCGAGCAGTGGATCAGTTTTGGATTGAGCTTCGACAGCTCTTCGTAGTCTAGACCCAGGCGCTGCCTCGTCGGCGGGCGGAAGTTTTCGATCAAAATATCTGCGCTCTCTAAGAGTTTGAGCAGAATCTCTCTGCCTTTTTTTTCGCGCAGATTGAGCGTGACGCTCTTCTTATTTCGATTGAGCACCCGGAAACTCGGGCCGTAGCCTTCGTATTTGGGATTGCGCCCACGATGCGTGTCGCCGCCATCGGGCAACTCGACTTT
>JAHKKJ010000777.1 GCA_020027655.1 Deltaproteobacteria bacterium
TCGACAACCGTCCCACCAAGCTTGGAAACCAACTCCGCCGTGGCCGCCGCTGTGCCCCCGGTGGCGATCAAATCGTCGGCAATAACCACACGGGCATGAACGGGCAATCCATCGCTATGAATCTCGAGGGTATCGGTGCCGTATTCGAGCGCATAGCTCGCTTTGTGCGTTTCATAGGGTAGTTTCCCCGGCTTGCGCACGACGGAGAATCCGGCGCCGAGTGCATAGGCCAGCGCGGAGCCGATGATAAAACCGCGCGACTCGACGCCCAGAACCGTATCAATCTTCTGGGATCGATAGCGCGCGGAAAAAATGTCAATGGTCTTTCTAAACAGCGGGCCGTTGCCCAACAACGGCGTGATATCCCTGAAAACAATACCGGGCTTGGGAAAATCGGGGATGTCTCGAATGGCTTGACGAATGCTCGCGATTTCTTGTTCCATGGCTGTCAGCTATCACAATCACTGTACACCGGCAAGAATAGTCCCACGAATCCCAAAATGAATCTCCCAGCGACAATCTGACGGGTATCAAAAAGTGTCACCCCCGAATGTTTTTATCGGAGGTCCAGTCATGGTTCGACTATGCTCACTATGACCCTGAAGTTATCGAAGGGTCAGAGTTTCCTCTGGATTCCCGATAGAAGCATTCGGGAATGACAGACTCTTAAGGGTGTGGGAATTAGACTAGCCCCAGACTTGCCGCGCGGTCTCGACGACGATTTCTAATTTTCTCTTTTGGTCGTCCTCAGTGATCAGATTGCCGACCACGTCCGAAGAGAAACCGCACTGCGGGCTGATGGCCAGCTGCTCCAGCGGCGCATATTGACCGGCGGCGTCGATGCGGCGCTTCAAGTCGTCGATCTTTTCCAACTGCGCCACTTTGGTGCTGACCAGGCCCAGCACCACGACTTTACCCTTGGGGAGAAATCGTAGCGGTTCGAAACCGCCGGCCCTCGGCGTGTCGTACTCGAACAGAAACCGGTCATGTTTGAGCTCGTTGAGCAGCCGTTCGGCAATGTCGTCATAGCTTCCCTCACGGTGCCACATGCTGCGCTGATTGCCGCGGCAAAGATGGATGCCGAAAGTAGTATTGTCGAATCCTTCCAGAACTTGGTTGTCCGCCTGTAGGGAGCGGCTGAAATTCTCTTTGGGATCTTCGCCCCGGTCCCGCATCGCCTGCAGGGAAGGCGGATCAACGTAAGCGGTGTAACCCGGCGCATCGATTTGCACGTAACGACAACCCGCTTCGACGACTCCACGAATCATCTCTCTCTGGATCTTGACGACATCGGTCACGAAGTCGTCTATGTTTGGATATACCGTTCTCGAATTCTGCCAGTCGAACCTCTGGGAAATTCGATCCGGCCCGATGAGCGTCACCTTCGCCGGTTTCTCTGCCGCCCGGCTGACAAAGCGGTACTCCTCCAACGGCGTATTGCGAACTAAACGCAATCGTTCGACGACCGGTCGTCTTTGTGAAACCGCCGTACCTTTTTCCTCGCCACGAATCGGAATCTCCCAACGCTGCAGAGGGTTCGAGCCTTCAACGCGCTGCTCGTAGAACTTGAGACTCGCTTTCCCGGCATCA
The DNA here is from genome assembly GCA_020027655.1 of Deltaproteobacteria bacterium. Lineage (GTDB taxonomy): Bacteria > Desulfobacterota > Binatia > UBA9968 > UBA9968 > DAIRFP01. The sequence goes on from JAHKKJ010000777.1 coordinate 1,591, forward strand.
TATCCCGAAACCGATTCGCCGAAGCTATCCTGAAAGTTAAGCCGGCGATACTCGCCGTCCGTGACGACGGCCAGCCCCAACTCCTCCTGAAGCCGGACGGCGCTGCGGATCTCTCGATCTTCCACTTGCCGTAGATCCTCGCGACTCAGGTTTCCCTCGTCGTAGCGTTGGCGCGCCTGTTTCAACTCCGCCGGCCGCAATAAACTTCCGACCACGTCGTTTCTAATTTTGGCTAATTCTTTCATCGCGTAATCCCTTGGCTCTAATTTTTCGGTGACACGTTATCCGATGCTGTTACACAACACAATTGTGGTAAGTAACGCAACGGATCCTCGGCGGTATTGTTCCGACGAATCTCGAAATGGAGATGAGGCCCGCTTACCCTTCCCGTGCTGCCCACTCTGGCCACAACTTCTCCTCGAGCCACCGTCTGTCCTTCGCGCACCAAGTTGGCTTCGTTGTGGGCATAGACCGAGACGATTCCCCCCGCATGGCGCACGATCACCATATTTCCGTAGCCGCGCAATTGATCGCTGTAGATAACCTCGCCGGCTTCAATCGCCAGGATGGGGGTGCCTTCCGGGGCAGCGATGTCTATGCCGTCGTGGAAACTCGAGCCCCGAGGTCCAAATCCCGAGTTGATCGTCCCGTTTACCGGCCATAGAAATGTCTCGAACCCTGGCTCAGGTAAAACTGGCGCTGCCGGCGCCGGCTCCGCGGGCGTGATTGTTTCCACGGGAAGTGGACGGGTCGCTCCCGGTATAAAGATCCGTTGGCCGACGCGGATCTGCCCGGCGTCTTTGATTCCGTTAACGCGAGCCAGTTCCTGGTAGGTAAGACCGTAGGCTTTGCCGATCCGAAACAAAGTCTCCCCCGGCGTAACTACATGATAAATCCCTTGAGGTCTCGGTTTGGAAATCGTTGTTTGCGAAGCGCAACCCGCCACAGAAAAGAAAACAAAAACAAGCAGGGGTCGGACGCAGCGCTTGCCGCCTATTCTTACCAACCGAATTTCCCCCATAATTTGACGAACCGACAATCCCCCAGTTGCTCCTCTTCGAATTTCGAAGCGTGACGCGTGACCCGGACAAGCACCTGCGCCTGTTCGTCACCGACAGGGATGACCAACCGGCCACCGAGAGCGAGTTGCTCGATCAGCGGGCGTGGCAGATCCGGCGCCCCCGCCGTAACCATAATTGCATCA
>JAHKKJ010000778.1 GCA_020027655.1 Deltaproteobacteria bacterium
TCGCTGGGAATTTTACCAGAACTGATAAATCGGCCTACCCACACCGCCATGAGCGCCACGTTTTGGCGGCATCGGAATTGCACGTTCTAAGGAATGGCTTTCCACACTAACCCGCTTACAAGGAGGAAATCATGAAAGCCGGACCAAGCCATCGTTACAAACTCACGGGTAGTAGACCGCGACGAAAAACCACGCACGACGTCTTCGACACCACGATCCAAAAGACCCAGGTATGGCTCAACGATCTGATGTCTCAGCTCGATTGGGAGGACAAGCCGCACAAGGCCTATATGGCTTTGCGCACGGTACTTCACGCGTTGCGGGATCGGTTGATGGTGGAAGAAGCCGTTCAGCTAGGAGCGCAGCTGCCGATGCTCATTCGGGGTTTCTATTATGAAGGCTGGACGCTCAAGGGGAAGCCGCACAAGGAGCGTCGCAAAGAAGATTTCTTGGATCACATCAAGAAAGCCTTCAAAGATGATGTCACGGTGAATCCAAACCAAGTTTGCCGAGCCGTTTTTAGAGTGCTGGTTAAACATACCAGCAAGGGGGAAATCGAAGACGTCAAGCATGTGTTGCCCAAAGCATTGCAAGAGTTGTGGCCATAACAAACCATGAGCTTCGTCTCTTGCCGCGTAAGGAACAGAATCACATCAGCCCAAGCGACCTTGGTCTTTTATGACGGTTACTCGGCCAAAGCGCGGCGGGTAAATGTACCAGCCAGTACTTAGAGCGGTACAGCATTACGGTGCATGGCAAGGGTTGGCCGATTTCACGACAACGGCAAAGGTGACCTATCGGTCGTGGTGGAAGTTCGGACTCCAACCGATCTCACAGCGTGGCAGCAACAGTTACTAAAAGAGTCCGTCAAACTGGAAGCCGAACGAAAGACCGCCGTCCTCTGAACGTAGGCCTGAAAAGCATTTCACACAATGATCTCAAGTCCCGCCTCACCGGATCGCCCCTTCGGCCATCAAGTTCTTTGTATTGCAATTCTTGCGTAGTACCAAAAATCCAAGATTTGCGAATGAAGCCAGTACGTTTTCCTACTTCTGATGAGGATGAGCTTCCTATGACTGATGTAGTGCCCTAAACCATTGAGAATCCCGTTCGGCACGTGTATTGCGCTGGCTATCCAGTAGAAAGGAGGCGCGGTTACATGAAAACTCCTCTCATTCTCATTGCAGCCACTATCGCGGTAGGCCTATTCTATATGGTTCTGCCGTTTACCCTCGACGTATACAGACGCTTTCGATACAGGAAAGTTGTTACCTGTCCGGATACCCACGGGTTAGCCGAGGTCAGACTCAACGCCTGCTGGGCCGTGCGGAAGGATGTGTGAAAGAAAATTGGCCATCGGAACAAGGGGGTAGCCCATGAACGATATTGGAATTATTGCGCCGCTCGTGTTTGTATTAATTTGGTATGCGCTAACTTTGATCGGTAGAGCGCTTATGAAACCCTACGAGAAACTGAAACTAGCGTGGTGCCCTGAACTACGGCGTCTTTCTTTCGTCGAGACTGATGCAATTTCCGAAGGCGGTGGCGCGTCAGTTTCAGTCAGGCGTTGTCTCTTGTGGCCCGAACATGAAGACTGCAAAGAGCGGTGCGTGAAATAAGGGGAAACCACGTTCGGGAATTCGCGCCTGTGACGCCTAAAGTTGTCAACCGCGCCGCGACTTAATCGTCTGGTTTAGCGATAGAGCGGCAACCCGCGCCGCCGTGATTGTCCAGATCCCGGAGGGAGGGAACAGTTTAGCCCAGAGCGGGACGTTAATCGCCATACGTCAATTGCCGATTTCAACGGAGAAATTGTTGGATTGGCTGACAAGCGCCTCTGCCGCAATGAATATGTTGGAGTGACAACATGGATTCCAATATTTCAAAGTGCTTTCTGGGGATCGTAGCGGCTGTGATAGTGTGGACTTCATCTCAAGTCGCGCTGGCACAGGAGTGGGAAGTCATTACCGGCGGAGAGCTCGAGTATCAAAACCATTGTGCGGTCTGTCATGGCGTCGATGGCAAAGGCCACGGCATCATGACCAAGTTTCTCACCATTTCTCCCTCGGATCTGACCCAGATCGCAAAGAGAAACGCCGGCAGATTTTCGTTTTGGCAGGTCTATCGCGTCATTGATGGACGGGAGGAAGTCCGCGGGCATGGGACACGCAAAATGCCGATTTGGGGGGCTCGATTTCAGGCCGAAGCGAAAGGCAGTGATCCCGGGTCACAATCACAAGCTGCCGGGCGAATCCTAGGATTGGTTTTTTACCTCCAACACATCCAAGAATGAAGAGACGGCTAGGGCCGCGAATATCAGAAGGATCAGGAGCCAACGCATTTGCCACACAACAAGTAGGCGCGTTGAAGCTCTCCGTGAAACAAACTGACGCCTACCAGAGGGAACATGCAGAGAAGAAGTAATGAAGCGTGAAAAAACTAGCTCACGGCTGAAATTTTCGCTTCTCTTTTTTGCAAGATCGCTATGACATCTTCATCAGAAACCTGCGAAAAGTCCCTGAAGAACTCTCCCACGGCGCAAAAATCGGCGGGCACCGTTAGACAGACGATAGCGTCTGCCTCACGAGCTATTGCCCGAGCCGCTGTGGGCGACGCCACAGCCACGGCACCAACGAGCTTTTTCGGATTGCTTCTCCGTATCGCGCGCAATGCGGCGGTCATGGTTGAGCCGGTGGCGATGCCATCGTCCACCACGATGACGATGCGGTCATGGGGGTCGATAGCGCCACGCGACGGCGTATATTGTGCGCGGCGCTGTCGCAGGATCTCGAGTTGCGCCTGCTTCTCAGCCTCAAGATAGCCATTGTCAATATCGAGGCCATATACCGACAACAAAACGTTTCCGGCTTCATCGATGGCCCCGATGGCGAGCTCAGGCTGACCCGGCGCTCCCAGTTTGTGCACCAACAAAATGTCCAATTCTCCGCCCAGTGTATCCGCGATGATCTCAGCCATGCGTATCGCGCCACGCGGAATCGCAAGCACCAATGGTTTCGTGTTCTTGTAATAAGCGCTCAACCTTCGAGCCAATAAACGCGCAGCGTGTTCTCGGTTTTGAAATAACATGGCTGTCTCCTCGTTGATTACGCCGATCTTTGCCCTGACACAAATTTGTTTGCCGCCGCAGCTTCCGCGTCCACCTCGAGGTCTTTAGCCCATTTCCTCTTTTCTTCAAGCATCGCTTCGATTGGCAAATCATTAAGGGGCAAACCTCGTGCCATTCCGGAATGTCACTTGATTGCGTAATTTTACAGAGAAAATAACGGGAAGATCCCAACAATTTTCGCGCGCGCAGGAACTGCCGTCCGGGAAACTCTCAAGACTGCAAAGGCTAAAATGAAACAGCGGCTTAGCCTGCTGTGGCGGGCGGCGACGCTCAGGATTCAACGCCGAGCTTTTCGATCTTGCGATAAAGTGTTGAGAGACTCAGCCCCATGAGCTCGGCAGCGCGCATTTTGTCGCCGCTAGCCTTGTTTAGGGTGCGCTCGATATGGCTCTTCTCGTAAAGCTCAATTGCCTTAGCAAGATCGTCTTCGGTGCCGAACTCTTCGTCATTCGAGCGCTGTCCCGGCAAATCCGCCGGTTTGATCCACTCGCCATCGCCGAGAATCATCGCTCGCTCGAGAACGTTATCCAGTTCACGAATGTTTCCCTTCCAAGGAAGCGACATGAGAATCCTCATGGTTGCACTGTCGACTCCCTTGTAGCTCGTCTTCATCTCCAGGTTATGGCGATGGATCAGATGCTCCACTAGCGCTGGCAAGTCCTCGAGCCGCTTGCGCAGAGGCGGAATATTAATTTCGAATACGTTGAGGCGATAATACAAATCGTCGCGGAAACGGCCCGTGTCTACTTCCGCCTTGAGATTCCGATTGGTGGCGGCGAGGATTCGAACATTGACCTTAACCGGAGTTGTGGAACCCA
>JAHKKJ010000779.1 GCA_020027655.1 Deltaproteobacteria bacterium
ATATCCCGGATCTTATTCCAGTTGCGCCTGAGGAGGCTGCCCGATTCGCCTGCAACGCAATCGTCGCGGACAGAGATATCGTCATGAATACCGGCTGCCCAGGGGTTCGCGAAAAGCTAGAGGCGTTGGGCTTTAGGATTTTCGAGACGCCGCTCGATGAGTTTATCAAAGCCGGGGGCAGCGCCAAGTGTCTGGTGCTATGCATTCACTAAGTTCTGCAATGTGGGGCTGGCGTGATGCGAGCGTTAATAACTCGCATCACTGTCCACCCCGCTATGCGATATTAAAGAGAAGACATTGATTGAGATTCCCACACGCGATTGTTGCTCCGTGTCCAGCTTAAGGTCGCGGCGAGCAAGAGTTTTTCCTGTGATGGCGACAGTCAATTGAATTGAAATCTCATCGCTCGATGAGTGCCCGTAGCTCTTTACTTCGACCGGTTATTAGTGACATCTGAATCGTTACCGTTCCCCATTGGATGACCCTTGTCGTTCATGAACTCACTGTGCTCTATTGAGGTTACGACTAGACCGTATGGGTTCTGCTGAGTTCTTTCCACGTAGCGGTGAGTAAGCCGATACTGGTAGGGCTTTCTTTCAGTCTCGGTCCTTCCAAGATTCAATGTTGTTCAAAACGTTGAATCGTTCAACCGCTCCAATTCAAAGCGCGGCAGTTATTTCCAAAGTTGATCGAAGAAACCGGAGCGCTTTACCTCTTCGACGTAGCGGTTGTCGTAGTAAGCGGTCAACGGCGTGCTGGCAGCCAATTTCGCATCGATGAGATTGCTTTGCACCATCTGCTTGACCATGGCGCTGAGAGCGGCCTCTGGCACGGCACCCTCTCTGGCATAGTTTTCCGTCGCAAAACGATAAACCTGTTCCAACAAGTCCGGGTCCTTCAAGGGCATCCATTTGGTGATTACTTTTTTTGTGAATTCTCTGTCGGTGGTGATGAGTTTAATGCCTTCAGCGGTACTTTTGATCAACCGGATCAAGGAATCTTTGTCCTTTTCCACAACCGATCGGCGCGCAACAATGCCGTTGGTGATAAACGCGGTAAACTTTTGTAGTTCATTGGGCGATACCAGTTCGTTGTATCCTTGTTTCTTAAGTTGGAAGTTATAGGGAGGGGAGAACACGGCGCCATCCACAGAGCCGCGGACCAGTCCCGCTACAGCCTCGGGTTGTCCACCCATTTGCAGGATGGTCACGCCTTTCACTCCGTAACCGTCTAAGGCTGTTTGCAGCGCGAAATGTGTGACAGTGCCCAGCCGGCTCACTCCGATTTTCTTGCCGATCATATCTTCTGGCTTTTTGATCTCGGGCTTAACCATGATTGACTGAGTGAACCGTGGAACCATGGCTGTCACATGAATGATATTGCCACCCTGCAAAACATTCGAAATGATCGACGGTCCGCCGGAGCCGGCCATATCCGCTGCTCCTGACAGCATCGACTGAATCAGAGCGGAGGATGCACCGATGAAAACAGGATCGACGTCGATGCCATTTTTTTCATAAATGCGGGCTTCCTTGGCGACAAACCAGGGCAGACAATTGATACCGATGGGTGAAAATGGTAGCGGCACCTTCTTCATAGCCTGTGCCGACAACGACGAAGGATCAAAGAGAAGTAGAATCAAACAAACAACGAACGCGACGTTACGAAGGGTTTTGCAACGAATCGAGCCGGAAGAGTAAAGGCCGTGTGTGGTTTCCATACCGAACCTCCTTCTTTGGTGTGACGCTTGCAAAGTTCAAGGCCTGTCCTGAGCTAATGCGAAGGATCTAGATCCCTCGCGGGTCTCGGGACAAGCATTGAATGCGGAACGTTGAACTTGATCAGTCGCGTCAGTTGCCCAGCACCTTCTTCATCCTCTCGATTACTTCCGGCGGCTGGGCCATAACTTCCTTGGCGAGACGCTCCATTTCATCGCCGCTGACCGGCTCCAATTCGTAACTCCTTTTTTCGGCTTCCGCTTTGAGCTCAGGATCTTTGAGTGCGCTTGCGAACGCGCTGCGAAGAATTTTGAGCCGGTCGGCCGGTATGCCTGCGGGTCCCACCATGGGCCGGCCGAAAACGCCGCCGGCAAGGATTACGGTGGCAACGCGCCGCGACTGTTCGGATGTTTTGTACTGATCCATTAACTCGTAAATCGTTGGCGTGTCCGGCAGACGCGGGTCTCGCTTGCGCGGCGATTGCGCGATGCTTTTGACGAAGTTGTTCTTGCGCCACGTATGAAACGGCTCGCGCGCGAAAAACGATTCGATGGTCAACGCACGGCAGTGAATCTCCCCTTTTTCCACCGCAAGATCGATGGGCCCGCCGCCCTGGTAGCCGAGGACGATGGTAAACTTGGCGCCCACCGTCTCCTCAAGAAGTTTAGGGAAGTAGAACCCCGTGCCGGTCGCACCGCCGGAGCCGCATTTAGGCGGCTCGGCGGCTTTGCGAACGTCTTCGATAGTCTTATAGGGACTGTCGGTGCGCATGTAAAGTTGGTGTTCGCTCTGCACCGGCGAGCCGACGAAGCTGTACTTGGCCCAATCGAATTGGATTTCCTTGCGGCCCACGAGCTGATCAAAGTAAAGCGTAGGGGCGATCCAGCCGAGGGTAAGCCCGTCCGGCTTGGCCACGCCATAGACGTAGTTCGCGGCAATCATGGAGCTCGCCCCCGGCATATTCTGGATGATGAAGTTAGGATTGCCGGGAATATACTTCGTCATAAATTGCGCGATGAGCCGCGGCCAGAGATCGTTGACGTCTCCGGCAGGATAGCCGGTCACGATCCT
>JAHKKJ010000191.1 GCA_020027655.1 Deltaproteobacteria bacterium
CCTATTATTATCCCCATGACGATTATGAGGTTTACGCCCATTACAAAGCGATCGCCAATGCCGTTCCCGGCGTGCCTCTATTCATTTACGACAATACGGAAACAACTCATGTAGAAATCACGCCGCCTAAAGCAAACAAAATCATCGAAGCCATCGCTCCCAACCCTTTAGCGGGAATCAAGGTGTCGTTCATCGCTTATGACAAGCTCCTGGGCTACGTGTATCAGTTGCCCAAATCCGTCGGCGTTTTTCCCGGAGGCATCTTCTCTTTATACACCGGTTACTCAATTGGCGTTCGCGGCGCCATTCACCCGCCGTCAACTCCGTTTCCGGAGACCTGTGTAAAGATGTACGAGGCCCTGAAAGCGGGCAATCTCCAAGCAGCCCAGAAGGAGCATGATCTACTGACCAGGCTCATGCAGGTCGTCGGACGGTTTTTGCGCACCCATGGCCGGGGCGTATTCGGCGAATTGATGCGCATGCGCGGCTTACCCGTCGAACGCTTTCCACGCTGGGAGTGCGCGCCGTTCACTGAGAAAGACCGAGCGGAGTTGAAAGAGGGAATAGCGAAAACCGGCGCCGCTCTGTAACCTGGTTGTTCATGTTTCATGTAGGGATCGGATAAGATCCATCTCGCGCAAAGGCGCAAAGAACGCCAAGGTTAAACAAAAATTTGAAACCTGAAATCCGAAATTCGAATTTAAATGATCAAGAAGTACAAAATTCCAAACGATCTCGTCGCGATTTTTAGATTTCGGATTTCAGTGTTTCGGTTTGTTTCGGATTTCGAGCTTCGGATTTCGGATTTTGATTCGGTGGCGTCTTGGCGCGATGCAAAAAAGAGAGATCGGTCAATCTCGCGCAAAGACGCAAAGGGCGCCAAGGAAGAATTTATAACTGTTCTCGGAAGGCTATGACAACCGCCCATCAACCACTGGTGCTGGAGATCGGTCAACGGCTTTCGTCCAGCGAGGCGAAAGCCTTCACTGATGAGATCAAGCACCGCATGTATGCGCGCTGGAATGAGAGGATTTTCGGTGGCGCGTTCATGCGCGATCTCGAAGCCGGCAAGCTGCCGATGGAAACCATTCGGCTGTTTTGGAGGCATTGGTACAGTTACCCCGTGGAGATCAATAACTTTCACCTGATCATTTACCAGCGGCATCAAGGCTTCTTTGCGCGCCACCGTGAACTGCTAACACCATATGTCGGCAAAATCAGCGACGAACTGGTGAACCCTAGTATTCCCGGCCATATCCAGGTGTTGATCAAACAGGGTGAGGCTTTCGGTGTCACACTGGACGAGATGGTGAACTGCGAAGTATTCCCGGAGTGCCGCGCGCTGACCGAATTTGGCCGCGGTCTGGTGTACGAAGGCAGCATGATCGAGTGGTGGGCGCGATCGTTGAACGAAGAAATGTTCGGCCATTGGGCGAAACGCTGGCGTCAAGCGTTACTTGAGAAATACAATGTTAAGGGACCGGATCTCCATTATTTTCAAGTCCATGAAGAAGCGGATCTTCATGAACATGAAGACGGGTTGATGGCGCACGGACAAGTGGCCAGAATGGTCTTCGAGACCTTGCTGCAGGACGGCCTGACCTGGTACCGCCCGGGCTGGAGTCCGGAGTATTGCTGCCTCACTAACGCCGACTACGTAGCCATGTTTCACGATGGGATCTATAAACATTCGAGAGAAGTGGGACATTTTTAAGAGGAAACGGATTTGCGGAATATTCCCCCTCACCCTTCTCTCTCCCCCGACGACGGGGGAGAGGGTAAAAGAGAGGGGGCTGTAGCTTAAGAGTACGACTATGCCTTTTAACGATCTACGTGAATTCATCGACGCGGCGCGCGAACTGGGACAGGTCAAAGAGATTCATGGCGCTCACTGGAATCTTGAGATCGGCGCTCTCACGGAAATGTTCGCCTTCAAAGAGCCGTCTCCTCTGGTGCTCTTCGACCAGATTCCTGGCTATCCGCCCAACTTCCGTGTTGCCTCCAATCTCATCAGTAACCCGGTGCGTTCAGGCTTGACGGTCGGCATGCCGGCCGATGTGAGCCCCATTAATCTCGTGGCGAGGTGGAGAGAACTGTTGAAAGGCGTGAAGCCGATCCCGCCCCAGGTGGTTTCAACCGGACCCATCCTGGAGAACGTAAAAACCGAGGCGGACATCGACATGACGATTTTTCCGACGCCGCATTGGCATGAGCTGGATGGCGGCCGTTACATCGGTACCGCCGACTGCGTCATTACCGGGGAACCGGAGGAAGGCGGTTGGGTCAATATCGGTATCTATCGGGTGCAGATTCATGATCGGAATACGCTGGGCCTGTATGTCTCGCCGGGTCACCACGCGCGTATCATGCGGGAGAAATATTGGGAGAAAGGCAAGAGCTGCCCGGTGGTAGTCACCTTCGGGCAAGATCCTCTGCTCTTTTTAGTGGCGGGCCAATCGCTTCCCTACGGCATGTCCGAATTAGATTATTGCGGTGGCCTGCGCGGGGCGCCGGTCGATGTCATCCGCGGCGGCGAAACCGGGCTGCCGATCCCAGCGACCGCCGAGATTGCGATTGAAGGTGATGTACCCCCGCCGGGTGAACAGGTCCACGTGGAGGGACCTTTCGGCGAATGGCCCGGATATTACGCCCACGGCGCCGCCAAGGAGCCGGTCATTCGAGTGAAGAGACTTTACTATCGCAATGATCCGATTCTTGGCGGCGCGCCGCCAATGAAACCGCCGTTCATTACCTTTGGTGTTCCCATTGGTGCCGCTGCCATCTGGAACTATTTAGAGAAGGCCGACGTCCCAGACATCAAGGGTGTCTGGTGCTACGTGGGCGGATCGGCTGCCGCCGGTGGCGCGCCGTTTATCATCGTATCAGTAAAACAGCGCTACCACGGCCACGCGCAGCAAGCGGGGATCGCCGCCCTCGGCTCGCGCGCGGGCAACTACCACGGCCGGTTTGTCATCGTGGTCGATGACGACATCGATCCCTCAGACATGAAAGAAGTTATTTGGGCGGTTTCCACGAGATGCGATCCCAAAACCGCTATCAGCATCATCGACGGCTGTTGGAGCACGCCCCTCGACCCTGCCATGCACCCGGATCAACGGGACGCGGGGAACTTTATTAACAGCCGTGCCATCCTAAATGCCTGCCGGCCCTACGCCTGGCGCGACCGCTTCCCGCCCGTGAATGCGCTGAGCACGGAGCTGAAGAAAAAAATCGAAGAGAAGTGGAAAAAGGAATTGGCGTAGATCTGACAAACTCCGACTGATCCCACGGGTGGATTCTTACCTTTGAAATGTTCAACAGAAGGACTTTAAGATAATTTATCGCGCCAAGACGCCAAGCACGCAAAGGAAATTCTTTCTTCTTCGAACTTGGCGGCCTTTGCGTCTTTGCGCGAGACACAGTTTTTCCCGATCTCTTTTTCAGCCAAAATTTCAAATATACTTGGCTAGATTTTCTACTTGAGATAGCCTCTCTCGCGGTAAAAGCGCGCTGCGCCCCGGTGGAACGGTGCATCATACGGCGCTTCTTCGTCGTTGGCGCACAGTTGCGCCATCTCAAGCGGCTTATAGTTGTCGGTAGGAATGACTTCTTTGCGCTTCTCGATCGCTTCGCAAATCGCATAAACTGCCTCATCCGGCATGTCGGCACGCACGATCATGGGCCAGCCGCTGAAATCGATGGTGGTGATATCCTTGGCCATCCCGGGGAATCGGGACTTGTGCATAACGGTCGGACGATAACCCATCGCAACCATGCTCTTGAGAACTGCTCCCTCCACCGGCAGGAAACGAAAACCGTTTTCCAGCGCGGTCCGAGCCCAGCTCTTGATTCCCTCGTCGAAGATCGCGTTGACCGTGCCGTTTTCGATGCTTACCCGTCGGGCCGGATCGCTGGGCCTCGACGCCAAATGAATTTTTCCGCCCCACTTGCGAAGTTCCGCAAAGCTAAATCCGGCGGCTTGCATCACAGCGGCCACGGTAAACATCGTTGAGTTTTCCCGAAGCGCGCTTGGAGTCACCAGCCTGGTGGAGAGCTTGAGTGGAAACCGCTCTTTTTTTATCTGTGACAAGGAAGCGATCCCAGTGGATTCATGGACGGCAAAGCCCATAACGTCGTAAGAGGGAAATACCGCCAGCGTTCGCAAGGGAAGCCGCTTACGAAATGGACCTTTGCCGCGGTACGCCATAGTCAGCAGCACCGACGGATTGACCCAGGCGAGGGAAAATTTGCCCTTGGCCACCGCTTCGATCTCCCGAAAGCTGCCGGTGGCGAAGGAGAGCGAAATGCCCTTTTGGTCGTTTGCCTTGCCGGTGAGCGAGAGCCTGAGCGCGTTGCCCAGTAGCGAATCGGTTTGTAGGACACCCTCTGCCGCTTTCCACGATTCCGAGGAGAGCGAGCTGTCGTATAGGGCGGCGGCCAATTCCAAAAAGCCTTTGGCGCGCTGGATACCCGAGTTGTATCTCCTGATGGTCATGAAAGCACCTCTCGCATCCACAATTTACAGGCAGCCTATCTCTCGATAGTATTTTTCAGCCCCTTGGTGCAGAGGAATCACACATTTGGTGCACAGATGCCGAGTCGTGATCGGAATCTCAAAGCTCTGTAAATGTTTGGGTTGATCCTTATAGGGCGCTGCGACAGCATCTCTCTGATCGGCGCACACCCTGGCCAATAAATACGCAACTTCTTCGGGAAGATCTTCCCGGCAAGCGAGCAACCACCCTCCATAGTCAAGGGTAAGCAGATCTTCCTCAACTCCTTTTAGACGGCCCTTGGGAATGATTGCCTCACTAAAACCGTAGGCTTCCTTCATGTAATCGACGACTGTTCGGCTCACCGCCAAACAGCGTAGTGGCCGGGCCTCGGCCAACTGCTCCCACATGGGATGATGCTGGCCTTCTTGAAAAATGGCGTTGGCTTGACCATTGCGAACCAGCGGAACTCCCACGACGGCGGGACCGGGAAACAAGACTTTTCCTCCCCACGATTCGATGTCCTTGTAACCGAAGCCGTACTGCTTCATTACTTGCTCCACCGTCCAGGTGAGGGTATCAGGGCCGGTGGGGCCGCTCCTGCCAGAAACCAGAGTCAACGACGGCTTTCGCCTTGCAAGATCTTCGAAAGAGTTGACGCCAAGCTCTGCCGCAACGAGCCAAAAGATATAATCGGGTTCAGGAAAACGGGCGATTGCCCTGAGCTCGCCGACTCGCTCTTTATAAGGCCCCCTTCCCTCCATCGCCATTTTCGCTGTAACCGGCGGGTTGATGATCCCGGCATCAACCTGTCCACTGCCGATCATTTTGGGATTCTCAAACGAACCAAGGCCGAATTTGGGTGAGTAAACTCCCACGGAAGAGACCAGACCGGTCTTCTTCTTGTCGCGAAATCCCTCCACCAACTGCGACGTCAAGCGCCACCAAGGGTGGTAGGGAAAATTAGAGACGATCTTTAGCACATAACCATACTCATCTCTCTCAAGCATGCGGTCATCCTTCCGTGGAGGCTTACCGTGCCGCGTCAGTCCAAGCCGCTCTCGAATTAAAATCCGAAATCTAAAACTCGAAATTCGAAATGCAAAATTTGAAATATCTTTGGCTAGGTCCGCTCGATTGGGTTCATGCGAAACGGGACGCCTTCCTTCTTTAACTCAGCTTCGTACATAGCGCGAATCTCAGGCGGCTCGTCTTCATGTTCGAGCAGATGGCCACCTTCGTGTTCGCTCAGATTCGGGCGCCACGGATGGCCCACCTGGCGGAGACCGCGACGTAACGCGAGATGGCGGGCGGACTCTTTGCTGGTGGTGAAATGATGGTGGTACCAACCTTCCGGCGGCACGAGCAGGCTGCCGGGCTTCCAATTGACGCGAACAAATTTGCCCCCGGGAGGCCACATTAGAGAATAACCCTTGCCTGCGATGACGATGACCTGAGCGCCCGGCCCATGGCGATGGGCTTTCTTGTAAGTGCCGGATTCGATGGCCATGATGTGACCAACCATGGAGTTTCCCGAAAGATGAATGCCCAAGCGGCTATAGCCGATGCCCCGCTCCGGATGATAATCGAGCTGGACCGCTGTTAGGTCAGGAATGAAATTGACCACGCGGTCTTCCTCTTCTCCCGGCTTCAGTTCGCTGCTGAAGAAGTCCTTTTGCCCGGCAAAGCGGTCGGTGAATTCATAGGGCACATTAAAGACGAAATCCGGCGAGTTATAAACGTTCATAATGAGCGGCAGATTGTTCGCTGTGGCGAAGCGCACCGGCTCGGTGGCGGAACCATTGTGGTGCTGGTGTTTGACATTAAGCGGGGGTGAAAAAAGACTGCCTGGCTGCCATTCCAATGTCATCGGCTCTTTGCTCGAATCGCTCCAAAACTGCGTCGCGCCGCGGCCTGCCAAGATCAGCACCTGCTCTTCATACATATGCCGCATCGGTTTAAGGCTCTTGCCGGCTGGAATTTCTGCGACGATCACGCCGACGAAGCCCTGGGAGCCCTCGAGATGGCAGTAAGCCGCCGGGCCGCCCCAGCGCTCCCAATGTTTCAGCGCCGCAGTCTTTAGATCCTCGACCCCGTATCCGGTAATGACCGAAAGGCCGTCTTTGGCGCAGAACTCAAGAAATGCCGACTTGCGCGCGTATCTTTTGGCTGAAGCCTCATCCAATGGCATTGACTGACCTCATGTTTGACAATTTGTCGGGGCGGGTCTAAGACACGCCCCTACTCTCTTACGCCCACGTGCCCGCCGAGAGCGCGCGCGATGAGCGCGGCGACGACGACCAATCCAACTACCATAACAGCGACCACCGTAGCTTTTTCAAACTCGGCGCCCGCGGCG
>JAHKKJ010000780.1 GCA_020027655.1 Deltaproteobacteria bacterium
CCATGGCCAGCACGACCTGTCGCAAATGTTCACCGTCGCTTGCTACGGCAGCAACCGCGCGCGCCAGCTTATCGGTGCCCGGGCTTACGCTCTCGATCTTGCCATTTTCAACTCGGGATAAGTGAGCCGGATCCACTCCGATCAGCGCCGCAAATTGCTTGGCGGCGATCCCCGCGTTCTTCCGCAAAAAACGGATCTCTTTCCCGTAGAGCAGCTCCTTTTTTAACATCAGATCCTGCGCGATCGCCTTGTGCAGCGCGGCGATCTTCGGGATCACCGGAACCTCGACGTGGCACTGACGGCACTCGCGTACCTCGATGCCGACTAACAGCACGTTATCCAATCCACTGAGCTCATAGCGATACGGCCGCTCTGGCGTCGTTTTTCTCGTTACCATAGTGCCGCCGCAAAGCTGGCACTTATTCCTTTCGATTTTCCTGTCCATGTGAACCTCCTCCCCACGCTAGGTGCAGGACCCACCCAAGCAGGCTCATTGGTTAATGATCAGATGACTGTTAATTATCAACAGACCACCACTTGCCCCGGAGCGGCGCGGTGCAACGTGCTACGCTAAAATGCTAGCGTAACGACAGTGGCAAGTAAACGCCGTGTGCAACGCCGTTGCATACGCGGCGGGAACGGGAGTTTCATAGATCCCTATACACCAACGGTTTATCGAGCTTGACCAGCTCTCCGACGGCTCTTGGGGTGGACAGAGCGATAGTCTAGAAGGCAGAGGCCCATTGACTGCGACCGGAAGGATTCGGCGACATGTCCGTTGTCCGGATAGAAATGAACTCCTAATGACACCGGCTTTGAGATGCCGCGAGGCGGGGGAGACCAAAACTCGTGTTTCCGAGCCCAGCGCGACGGTGTATTCATAACGGTCGCCGAGAAATTGGGCTGACTGAAGATTCGCTGGGACCATGTTTAACTTGCCTTCAGGTGCCTTGGCCCATAGTTCGACTTGTTCCGGGCGGATCGCGACCATCACGGGCTGGCCGACTTTGGGCAAACCGTTGCCGGAAGTCGAAAGATTTGTTCTCTGAATAGATAGCGGAGAAGCGTCAAACTGCTGAATCGCCACACTAACTTGCTGATCGCCGACTCCGAGGATCTTTCCCGGGAGAAGAAAGGTCTTGCCCAAGAAATCCCGCACAAACGGCGTCGCCGGATGATAGTAGACCTCTTCCGGACTGCCTACCTGTTCCAGTTGCCCCGTCTTCATGATGGCGATGCGATCGGAGAGGCTCAGAGCTTCAATCTGGTCGTGGGTAACGAATACGACGGTGACGTGGACCCGCCGTTGGAGCGCTTTCAATTCTCGCCGCATCTCCTCGCGCAGTTGCGCGTCCAGGTTGCTGAGCGGCTCGTCGAGAAGCAAAACTTTCGGCGAGAAAACCAACGCACGGGCGAGCGCAACCCGCTGCTGCTGCCCGCCGCTGAGCGCGGGAGCTTGGCGATCTTCCAAGCCCGCGAGCCCCACCAACTCCAAGACCTCGGCGACTTTTTTTTCGGCTTCTCTGCCTTTAATACCGCGCAGCTTCAACGGATAGACGACATTCTCAAAAACCGTCATATGCGGCCACAGGGCGTAGGATTGAAAGACCATGCCCATATCGCGTTTCTCCGGCTTGACGAAAAGCCTCTGACTTTCAGAGGCAAGGCATTTGTCTCCAAGATGAATCTCTCCGCCGTCGGGCTTCTCCAATCCTCCCACTAGTCGGAGGGTCGTAGTCTTGCCGCAACCGCTCGAGCCCAACAGGGTAAAAAATTCTCTCTCACGAACCTCGAGATTCAGCCGGTCGACGGCGACGACACGATCAAAAGTCTTAAAAAGATTTTGAATGCGCAAGAAACTCACTGGTCCGTCCTTGCCAATCCAATGAGAAACGAAGATCGAAGATCGATGATTGAGGATAGCAATATTGAAATTCGATCCCTTCGACGGCGCTCAGGACAGGCTTCCATCCTCGATCCTCTATCCTCGATCTTCTTTAGTGTCAGTCAGCGCGGATGCCCACCTTAAGGCCAAATGATCTGGCGATCAAAGCCACTCCCAAGGTCAGAAGCGTGATATAGATGACGGTAATACTGGCAACTTCGCGATAGCCCGCCGCAATTTGATCCAAAGCTAGGAGCGATAGTGTCCGGGTTTCCGAGGTGGCAAGTAGAATGATGCTCGAAGCATTCTGCGAAGCAAATGTGAATTTAAGCACAGCCACCAACACCATGGTCTGCGCCATCAGTGGAAAGACCACTTGAAAGTAGGTGCGCCAAAAACCGGCGCCCGACATGCGCGACGCTTCTTCCAGTTCGTTACCCAACTGGACAAAGTTGGCCTTGAGGATTTGGGTCGACAACGTAATGCCACCCAAGACCAAAGCGATCACGAGCAGAACGATAGTGCCATAGAACGGGCGAAAGAACGGGGTGCCGAGAAACATCCAAAGCAGGCCGAGACCGGAGAGCACGCCCGGAATAGCCGACGGTAACCAACAGATCGAATCGAGCGCTCCGCGCCCGGGAAGCTTCGTGCGAACCAGAACGTAGCCGACCAGCGAGAAGAAAAATGCGCCAAAGGTGGCCGCGCTCACAGCGATAATCAACGTGTTTTGGAGCCCCTGGAGAATGCGCGGATCGCTGAGCGCCATCCGCCAGTATTCGATGGTCCAGGTTTTGGGTAAATTGAAAAAGCCAAACCGTGTCATGAAGCTGCCGCCGAAGACGCTTAGGAGCGGCACGACATCCAAGAGGAAGACGACGAAGCCAACGAAAATCGTCGCCGGAATGCGCCAGGCGCCGAGATCGATGATCTTCGGTTTGAATTGACCGGTGACGGTGGTGAACTGCCGGCGCGAAATGAGGCGGCGTTGGATTGGAATAAACGCAACGAGAAAAAGCAGGATCACGCTGCCCAGCGCTGCCGCCTGGTTAACCAGCGGCGGCTCCTGCCGCGCCAGGTCCAGAATCTTGGTCGCATAGACATAAAAGCCCCAGGGCACACCGAGCAAAAGCTCGGTTTCGAAACTGCTGAAGATCCGGATCACGCTGAGCAAAAACACCACGACGATGACCGGCGTCATTGCCGGCACCGTGATGCGCAGCATGGTCGTAAGCGCGTTGGCTCCGGACATGCGGCTCGCCTCTTCCATGGAGGCGTCCATGCGCCGGAAGGCCGGCGTCATCAGCATGACTTTAGTGGAAATGCCATTGGCCATGACGTGCGCCCAGATAATTCCCCAAAAGGAATAGATGTCGAAGTTCAGTCCACTGAGGAAGGGCATGCTACGCAGCCAGTTGTTGATCAAGCCCGTGCTTGGATCGAGCAGCAACATCCAGCCGAAGGTGGTCGCCAGGTTGGGCAGAAAAAACGAGACCCAAAAGCCGAATTCAAAGGCGTTGGCAAAATAAATATTCGT
>JAHKKJ010000192.1 GCA_020027655.1 Deltaproteobacteria bacterium
CAAGATTCTCCGGCCATGCTGATCACACAGAGCGCTCCATCTGACTTGATCCACCAGGTACCGCTCAGCGAGGTTCCCGATTGTTCCATTCGCCATGTTCCGTTCGGGTCGTAGAACGCCTCGAATAGTATTCCGCGTTGCAAACCCTGGCCGTAGACAGTGTTGCCAACGATCAGATCACGCAGTTCCTTCTCGCCCAGATAGGCTTGATCCGCACTCGAGACAGAAATTAAAGCCGCATAGATTGCCAGTGTCGCCGCCAGTTTAAGCATCGCGACTCCCCGATACGTGTTCTTCTTCG
The DNA here is from genome assembly GCA_020027655.1 of Deltaproteobacteria bacterium. Lineage (GTDB taxonomy): Bacteria > Desulfobacterota > Binatia > UBA9968 > UBA9968 > DAIRFP01. The sequence goes on from JAHKKJ010000192.1 coordinate 302, forward strand.
AGCCCGCCGCTAACCCCGGAAAGGACTCCGATTGTTCCTTCAGCAAGCGATATACCACTTGTGGCAGACGCGGCATAGACGAAAAACATATTGTAATGATGGAAGATTTTTACGGTGGAAAAGAAGCCCAGCATGGCTTATGAAGCGCTGGGTGTAGCAAATTTGATTCACCCTTGAATCAAATTTGCTACACCCCTATGTTAATCACCCCTATCTCTATCTTCCCCCGTCGCAGGGGGAAGAGGTTTCGGCGCGCAGGTTCCAACCGCAAAAAACCCTGCGCGGCGGAGCCGCAATCAAACAGCAAGCCTTATTCACCGCAGAGACGCGAAGTAGTACAGAGGTCGGAGTATTTTTTGATCAAGAACTCTTTACTCGGCGTCCTCAGCGCCTCAGCCTTGAAAATTGTGGCTGATCCGTCCTTTGGCGGATCCGCGGTGAGTCCTCTTCTGGATCGACCCGTTCTCTAGTGGTTAAACAGCCAATCGCCTCTATAGGCCGTAGAGCCTTTTCGGATTGTCCGATAACATTTTTTCGACCATGCGTGGCGAGAAATCTTTTCTCTCTCGGAACTCCGCCACCATATCTTCCTGACGCGAAGGGTCGCCGTGGGGATAGTCTGAGCCGAGAACAAAGGAATCCTCGCCAATCAATTCCGCGACACTGTTAATATCCTCGTCCGCTTCGCAAGTCACGAAAACCCGGCTAGTCTTGAAGTACTCAATCGGGTCCCTGGCTTTTCTCCGCCGTGCGTTGTCCCTTCTGACCTGTCGCACAAGATAAGGCACCCAACCACACCCGGCTTCCAAGAAAGCGAATCTGAGATTGGGAATGCTCTCGAACACCCTGGACGTCAGAATGCTGTGAAAGCCGATCGTGACCGGCAATATGGCGCTGTAGAAATTCGTCGAGGCATCGAAGATATCGGTCATAGCCGGACAGCCCCAGCCGAGATGGACACAAATGGGTAGATTCAGATTGGCGGCTTCCTCGTAAAACGGAAACAAGCTCTCGTCACCCAAGAGCTTATCCCACGCCATGCCGTGCAGCATGGCCGCGGCGGCGCCCATTTTCGCCGCCCGCTTCAGCTCCTTTATGGATGCATCGACATCACGGATCGGCACCAGCGCGCCGAAACGAATTCTCCCTTTCGACGCCGCGCTGCATTCCCCCAAGAAACTGTTGTAAGCTCGCAGCAGCGCTGCCTCCAGGCTTAAATCTTCGGCGGTGGTGGTCAAGAAGAGGCTGGGGAAAACCACCTGGGTGTCGATCTTCACCTTGTCCATGTCCCTGAGCCGAGCACCGATATCCGTCATCTCCTGGGCGCCGATGCTCTCCCCCTTCAACGAAGCCGCTTCCATGAGAGTGGGCGTGCGGAAAATGGTCCCGCCTTTGCCGACCAGCTTGGGATAGGCTTCCCCCTCGATGAGCCAGACTGCATTGTATTTTCCGACAACCGTATCGCCATCGAAGCGAACCGGCAGCGGCCGGCGGCTATAGAATTCCTTATCCAAGCGATCGAACATCGCCTGCGATTCTTCAACGTGAGCATCGGCATCAATAACAATCATAACGGATTACTCCTTTGCGCTAGCTTCACAGACACCACCTAATACTAAATCGAAGCAATGCCTATCAAGCCCTTACTTGAAAGTGACCCTGCGTTACGAATCAAAGTTCTTTGCCTATTTGGCGGCGCGTTGGAGAAGATTAGCGAGCTTTTGAAGATCTTCTGGGTTGAGGTCCGACACAGCCCAAAAGCTCATTCCTCGGGAATCGAAGCGTAGTATGTTGTAACCACGGAGAGCCCAGGTTTGAACGGAAACCTCCTGGTTTTTTGAGGAAGGCCAGACAAAAACGTTGATGATATGCTGCCGGTAACGATAGACAAGCGCAGCGACTGGCCTTCCGTCGAGATAATCAAGGCGTCCGCCGACTAGGGCAAAGCCTTCGCTAGCAAGGTCTTCTACCGGAGGAGCGAAATCGAGTCGAGAGGAAAGCCAGGGTTTGACGGTGTGCCTTTCTGCTGATGTGAGATCCGTCAGATGATCCGCCATCAAAGAACGCACGTGAGCAGCCAATACTTCCTCTCGCGGGCCCGCGCCGGGGCCAAGACGGTCCAATGTCGGAACAATACTCCAAAGCAAAAGCGCAACAGCGGCCATGGACGTGCCAATCGCCAGTGGCCGCCACCAACCGGGAACTGCTTTCGAAGTTCCGACAGGTTGCGCCTCAGGGAGAGCCGCAAAGACACGACTAGCTAGGTGGGAAGGGGCATCGAATCGGCGACCGCGACTTTGCACCAAGTTCTGCAGTACCGATAAAGACTCGAATTCCTGTTGCAACGCCGGCGACTCCCGTATCTGCGCCTCCAGTTCCATCATTGAGGCGGCATCTAGCTCCCCGTCAACGTAAGCATTCAGTAAGCGACGCGCATTTTCCGGTGTCATCAACGTGTTCCTCTGCGGTTTCCGGGATCGTTTGCGCGCGCCAGAGCACGTCGAATTTCACTGCGTGCCCGCGCCAAGCGCGACATGACGGTGCCGATCGGAGCATCAATCACGTTAGCAATCTCCTTGTAAGACAACCCCTCGATCTCCCGCAAAACGATCACCTCTCGGAACGTGGCCGATATGGATGCTATCGCTTCATCAACCTGGTATGCCTCTGTCTTGCGCAGCGCCACGGTCTCAGGGTCGTCCGTAGAGCCAGAGCAAGCAAACGGCAAAAGGTCTGATAATTGGTCGATGTCCGTTGCGATCACATCCCTCGGCCGATTTACGTGCAACCACGTAAAGCAAGTGTTCCGGACGATCTTCAAAACCCATGAACGCGCATCCGGTCCACGAAATCCATCAAAGAATGTAAATGCACGGAGCATCGCCTCTTGCACCACGTCTTCCGCGTCGTGATCGTTATGGGTAAGCCAGCGCGCAAGATTGTAGGCAGCGGCCAGATGCGGCGAAACGCTGCTTTCGAAACGGGCTCTTTTGCTCTCCAACACCGCGCCAAGCCCTATTTTAGTAAGACCGATTCCATAAACATTTTATTCCCGAAATCCTGTAGTGGAATAAAAATCCTTCCTGACTAGTCCTACGGTTGTACTATCCCAAATCCAGAGATGAGGTCAGCGACATGATACCAAACCAAATCAGGGGTATCCGCAAGCTTTGCTCCGTTACGTTTCTGTTACTAACGCCCGTCTTGCTAGCCGTAATTCCAGCCAGGGCCGCAGGTCCTAAAGCCTACGTTGGCAATTTCAAGGACAATACCATCAGCGTGATCGATATAGAACTAAAACGCGTCACCGCAAGTATCCCGGTTCCGCCGGGCCCGCATGGGATCGTTATCACGCCAGACAACCGTTGGGTTTATGTCGCCAGCGACGGAACATCAACCGTCAGCGTTATAGACACCGCAACGGATAAACTTGTTGAGAACATCGAAGTGGGCAAGAATCCCCATGGAGTAGCCGTCACACCGGACGGTAAGTTTGTTCTGGTTGGTGTGTACGACACCGACTCGGTCGCTTTTATCGATACCGCGAGTAGGAAAGTAGTGGGTGGCGTGCCGGTAAGCAAGCCACACAATATCGCGGTTCATCCGAACGGCGCTGTCGCCTACGTCGGCTCACAGACACCAGGAAATTTTTCTCTTGCGATCATTGATCTTGCGCGCCGGACAGTGAAAGAAAACGTGCCTCTCGATAAGACACCCCGCGGCCTGGAGTTCAGTCCCAACGGAAAGTATTTATATATCACACAGGCCGGAGTCGAGTCCGTGGTCGTAGTCGATCCGACAAATAATAAGATAGTCACCCAAATCCCCGTAGGAGTTTCACCCCACTACGCCAATTTCACAGCCGACGGCAAACGTGGCTTGACAGCGGTGCAAGGACCAAGCCTGCTCGCCATATTCAACCCACAAACGAACAACGTTGAGAAATCGATCAAGGTGGGTTCGAGGCCTCACTGGGTAGCCCCGGGCCCCGGCAGCAAAACCGCGTTCACAACGAACGAAGATTCGAACGATATTTCCATCGTCGATCTGGAGAGCGACGCGGTGACGAACATCAGCGTCGGCAACGCCCCACGAAAGATTGCCGTGCAAACGGCTCCGGCAAAACAAGCATCTTCGAGCCGCCGCGTCACGATCAGCGGGTTCGCTTTTGCACCGGCGACATTGAAAGTGAGCGCAAACGAAACGGTGACCTGGGTAAACGATGATGGCGCTTCACATCGCATCGTGCTCAAGGATGGAACGGCTTCGGATATTCTGATGCCGGCGAAGAGTTACAGCTCAAAATTTGCCGAGGTTGGTAGCTACGACTATTTCTGTTCAATTCACCCGTATATGACGGGGAAGATCGTGGTTACGGAGCGCCACGCGATGACGAGCCTTCCGATAAAATGATGCGTCGCTACCGCACCGCCGGGTTGGTGATTTGTCAATTCCCGTATAGTTTCTTGACAAAGCCGCTGTCTTCGATCTCCTTAAGAATCGTCGGATCGATGAAGTCGCTGGGATTTAGATTTTTCATCTGTGGTCGGGTCTTGGCGAGTTGATCTATGATGGTTTGAATCCCTTGCCGGTTCGGATGGGGAACGCGGGGGATGAGTCGCTGAGAGTAGTCGTCATAGGCGGTTTGCATCAGCGACAGATCATCGACACGACTAAACTTTCTCAGTACATTTAGCGCCAGCTCTTTGTTGGTTTTGAATAGATAGATGCCTTCCAGATACGCTTTCATAAATCGGATGACCACGTCGCGATTGGCTAGGATAAAGCTTTTCCTGGCGCCGAAACCGTGCATTGAATAAGGGACGCCGAGCTGGCTCAGATCGGCCAGCACCGTAAAACCGGCCCGCTGAGCGACCGTGGCATAGGGCTCGGACAAAGCCGCAGCATCGATCGCTTTGTTTTGCAGCGCTAGAAGCTCCTCCGGTTCGCCGCCCACCTGAATGATGGCAACGTCCTTGTCGGGAACCAAGCCCCAGTGAGTCAGCGCATAGCGAACGGAAAAATCGCTGGCGCCGCCCAGCCGAGAAATCCCCACCTTCTTGCCCTTCAGAGCCTCGGGCTTTTTGAGCTCGGGGCTCGCGAGAATCTTGAACACAAAGGTGTTGAGGGTCGCGGTCAGCCCGACGAAGTCGCCGCCGCTCATGTTGGCGTTAATGTTGGCGACGCCGGCGCTGGTGATAAACTGCAACTCGCCGGCCAAAGCCGCCTGTACCGCCCGCGCGCTCACTGGGACAAAAAGCATCTCGACATCCAGACCATATTTGCGCGGCAGGTCCCGTTCCTTCATGATATAAATCGGATCAAATTGAATGCCTATGGACGTATAGGCAGCCCGCACTTTGGGCAGGCTCTGCCCCTGTACCGCATCGGCGGCTACAGTAATGATCAAGACAAGACAAATCGCAAAGTTCTTAAAACTCATCATTGGTTCCTTTCTCCCTCTTTTGCCGGCTATTACATTACTCATCCCGCTGAAGCAAATCGATCAAGCTATTGTTTAGGACTGGTCATGTCTGGCTAGTCGTGCGTAGCTTGTTCGCGCAGCATCCCAACCCTTGGCCAAATTTTGAAGTGATTAGTATTCGCGCGAGCCGGCGCAATAATTTCATTTCATCAGTGCGGGTTTGATTCCCCGCAGCTTGCTGCGTAAAGAGCTATTCCAGACCTCTTAGAGTCCGTCATTCCCGAATGCTTCTATCGGGAATCCAGGCGAGACCGGAACTGGACCCCCGATTAAAACATTCGGGGGGTGACGCCCTTGGGATGAATTCTCATCGTTATATATGTTCTGATACTACGTCAGGTTGCTGCAGGGTAGTTCAGTAAGCGGCTCAGATTTGGGCCGGCCCAGGGGCATGGGCAGCCGGATTGAGTGTGTTTTGTTTTGACTTGTGACTTTCGACTGTTTAGTTTACCGGACCGCTTTTGTCACCGACCGCGTTGAACCGCCTTCCGGCGTGCTCTGCCCCCAGACATGGATATACTGCGACTGAGAGCCATCGCCGCCGGCTACCACCACAATAATATCTTCCGCCGTATCCGTAACCGGAATCACACTGTCGCGAGTCAGCTTCAAGTCCGGCCGGCGCTTCACCCTCTGGTTGAAAGTTTCCTCCGGCACCTCACTCATGCGATGACCCGCCCGCTCCCAGACGAACTTTTTCACGTCTTGTTTGCTGAAGCCGTCCCCGGCGATAATCTTCGCATGCTCCGGGCAGATCACCATGACCGCTTCCGGTCCCGAAGGTCCGTCCATTCGGCGGGCGAAATTGGTGAGTATGCCTTCGCCCTTTGTACTGTCGAGATCCGACGCACGCACCGAGCTATCGGCGCTAATAGCCGTCACCGTGCTCGTGTCGGCGGCAAAGCCGCGCTCGACGTGAAACGGTTCCCACGGGCTGGCTTCTTCGTTTTCGGCAATGCAAAGACTGTATTTGCCTGGCCAGCCGAGCGTCGCCTTACAGGTGGTTCCGGGATAGGAACCGCCGATGTTCCGCTGAATCAGGCGAACGCAACGGCCGATGG